>DAOUGX010000001.1:0-45377 GCA_034428855.1 Anaerolineaceae bacterium
AGAACGTGATTATGAACGTGCAGCCCGAATGAAAGCAGATCGTCTGCGACTACAAACCGAATTTGATGAACAACGAGACAAGTGGGAAGCTGAACATCAACTGGATGAAGTTGTGGATATTGATGATATCGCTCAGGTTGTCGCTCAATGGACTGGGATTCCTGTCAATCAAATGATGGAAACGGAAGCAGAAAAATTATTGCACATGGAAGAGCGTTTGCATGAAAATATCATTGGGCAAGATGAAGCGGTCAAAGCCATTTCCGATGCAATTCGACGTGCACGATCTGGCTTAAAAGATCCTCGACGTCCCATTGGTTCGTTTATTTTTATCGGTCCATCCGGTGTTGGCAAAACAGAATTAGCAAAAGCTTTGGCTTCTTTCATGTTTGGTGATGAAGAAGCACTTGTTCGATTGGATATGAGTGAATATCGAGAACAACACACTGCTTCCCGATTGTTTGGAGCCCCTCCTGGATATGTCGGGTATGAAGAAGGTGGTCAGCTCACTGAAGCAGTACGCCGAAGACCCTACCGTGTCATATTATTTGATGAAATTGAAAAAGCTCACCCTGAAGTTTGGAACTCACTGCTTCAAATTCTGGATGACGGCCGCCTGACAGATGGTCAGGGTCATCTGGTTGATTTTCGTAACACCGTGCTCATTATGACATCAAATTTGGGAACCGAATTTGTCAAAAAAGGTGGAACTTTAGGATTTCTATCCAGTGATAATGAAGAACGTGATGCCCATGAAAATATTGAAAAAGCATTGAAGAGCACCTTCCGGCCTGAATTTATCAACCGCATTGATGAGATAATCATGTTTTCACCGCTCACTGTTGATCAGGTAAAAGATATTGTTATTCTACAAATGAAAGAAATACAGGATCGATTAAAAGAAAATGGTATCCAGGTTGAGTTGAGTGAATCTGCCAGGGATTGGTTGGCTAATGAAGGATACGACTCAATGTTTGGAGCCAGACCATTAAGGAGAGCTTTACAGAAATTTGTGGAAAGTCCTCTCTCGGTCAGTATTCTTGCTGGAGAATTTCACAATGGTGATGTAATTACAGTTGATCTCAATACTGAAACAAATAAATTAGAATTTATAAAGCAAGAATCAAAGAAAGAAAAAGAATAATATAAATAGTTATCGATCAAATCCAGATTTGGAAACCGAGTCTGGATTTTTTTTATTTAAAAGATCCTCATCTGATGATAAAATACCTGAAACCTGAAAGAATTAGAACAATTGACATGTTTGACAGGCTTTCGCCCTATCGTTATACTTGATTCCAATTGAGATATCAGAAAATTAATCGACTTTCGGGGATTTGGAGGTTTTTTTGAAAAAAGCACTTATAACAGGAATAACCGGGCAGGATGGTTCATATCTGGCTGAATTACTGCTTGCCAAAGGATATGAAGTTCACGGCCTTATTCGAAGGGCCAGTACTTTTAACACAAGACGTATTGACCACATTTACCACGACCCCCATAATGCTGGTAATGATGTTAAATTAATATTGCATTATGGCGATGTCTCACAATCCGAAGCCTTACTGGATGTCATTTATAATGTTCGTCCTGACGAAATCTATAATTTAGCAGCTCAAAGCCATGTGCGTGTAAGTTTCGATATGCCAGAATATACCGGGGATGTAACTGGTTTAGGCACCATTCGTATTTTAGAGGCCATTCGGAAGAGTGGTGTCAAAACTAGATTTTATCAAGCATCCTCGAGTGAATTGTATGGCTCTTCCAAACCACCTCAAAATGAGGAAACCCCTTTCCGCCCACAAAGCCCTTACGCAGCAGCCAAACTTTATTCCTATTGGGTAACCAAACAATATCGGGATGGGTATGGGATATTTGCAAGCAATGGCATCCTCTTTAATCATGAATCACCGCGAAGAGGCGAGACGTTTGTCACGAGAAAAATTACTCGTGCATTGGCAAATATTGTTAAAGGTACACAAAAACATCTTTACCTGGGAAATTTGGACGCCAAACGTGACTGGGGATATGCGCCTGATTATGTAGCAGCCATGTGGAAAATGATGCAACATGATGAAGCTGGTGATTTTGTTATTGGAACTGGGGAAGCTCACTCTGTACGAGAATTTCTGGATGAGGCTTTCGGTTATCTCAATCTTGATTGGCATGAGTATGTGAGAATTGATTCTCGTTACTTCAGGCCTAACGAAGTTGATTATCTATTAGCAGATCCTTCAAAAGCGATTCGGGAAATTGGCTGGACTCCTCGTGTTTCCTTTAAAGAATTGGTGCGGATCATGGTTGATGCTGATTTAGAACTATTGGAACTCGAATCTCCTGGTGAAGGTAAATCTCTTCTGGAAAAACATCATGGACGCTGGCATAGGTGGGATAGCCAGGTCGTAAGTATGGATCGATAATATGCAAAGTGAGAGATCCATTCTATTCGTTTGCACAGCCAATCAATGCCGTTCTCCAATGGCTGAAGCAATCATGAAGGATTATTTTCATAAAATGGATCTCCCCATCAATTTGATTGTACAGTCTGCTGGAACCTGGGCGGAAAATGGTCGTCCTGCCACTTCATTTGGAGTCAAAGCCATGTCTCACCGTGGATTGGATACCAGCAATCACCGGTCACAGGCTATCACCCAGGGATTATTGGAGAAATTTGATTTAGTCTTAACAATGGAATCGGGACATAAAGAAGCTCTCCAACTAGAATTTCCAGATTTTTCGGATAAGATTTTCATGTTATCAGAAATGACAGGAATGAAAGTCAATATTGATGACCCGATTGGCGGATCTTTTGATGATTACCTCGAAACAGCCAACGTAATCGAAAATTGGATACGACTCGGTCTCCCACAAATGCTTCAGATTCTCAAGGTGCCAATAAATTAGTGATATTTAATTTCTCTCAAATATAAGTGAGGAACAATGGGGAAAGATATAAAAGCATTAACTCAGGATATGAATGAATTTGTTTCTTCAAAAGGCTGGTATTTACCGGATAGCAATCGACCTCAAACCCCAAGAAATATCGCTATTTCGTTGGTACTGGAGGCTAGCGAAGTTTTGGAACATTTTCAATGGGGTGAAAATAATTACGAAAAGCAAAATTTAGAGGACGAGGTTGCCGACGTTGCTCTTTACCTATTTCAACTTTGTCATATTTCTGGTATCAACCTTGAGAATGCAATTCAGGAAAAGCTGAAGCGAAATTATGAACGTCAATGGGATCAAAATACGGTAAAATAGCACTTATTCAAAAGGATAAGTATGAAAATAACAGTTTTTGGTGGATCAGCACCTCTTCCGGACAGCCAGGAATATCAGTTTGCTTATAATCTTGGTAAAGCATTGGCAGATGCTGGTCATACTGTTCTAACTGGCGGTTATATGGGTACAATGGAAGCAACCTCCCGAGGAGCTTCAGACGCCGGTGGACATGTTATCGGTGTCACCTGCCTTGAAATTGAGCGTTGGCGCAACCGATCCCATAATCCATGGGTAAAAGAAGAGTGGAAAATGGACACCCTCCACGAAAGAATGATTCGATTAATTGACTCTTGTGACTCTGCAATTGCTCTCCCTGGAGGGCCTGGAACCCTGGCAGAAATCGGTCTCATGTGGAACAGAATTCAAATTGAATCAATTCCCTCAGTTCCGATAATTTTAGTAGGAGAGCAATGGAAAAAAATATTCAAATTATTTTATCAGGAACTCAACGGATATATACCACCTGCGAGTTTTGATACGATAAAATTCGCTGTTACACTTAATGAAATTATGTCTCATTTAGAACAAGATTAAAACATCTCACAAAAACAATCAGGAAAGAAGTAAAACATGAGCGAAGAAAAACTCCCCAAACAAAGTGAAAATTTCTCAGAATGGTACAACCAACTCATTCAAAGAGCAGAGCTGGCCGATTACGCACCAGTAAGAGGATGCATGGTCGTGCGTCCATATGGATGGGCACTCTGGGAAAATATTCAAAAAGCATTGGATAAGCGCTTTAAGGAAACCGGCCATGTCAATGCTGCCTTTCCTATGTTCATCCCTATGTCTTTTTTGGAAAAAGAAAAAGAACACGTTGAGGGTTTTTCTCCAGAATTAGCTATTGTAACAATCGGCGGTGGTGAAACGTTAGAAGAACCTTTGGTCGTCCGACCAACATCTGAAACAATCATCGGCCATATGTATTCTAAGTGGGTTAAATCTTATCGCGATCTGCCAATTCTGATTAATCAATGGGCAAATGTCGTTCGCTGGGAAATGCGCACTCGCATGTTTTTACGAACCCTCGAATTTTATTGGCAGGAAGGACATACTGCGCACGAGACCGCTGAGGAAGCAGAAGAAGAAACCTTAAAAATCCTGAATTTGTATGCTGAATTTGCGATCAATGAAGCTGCAGTGCCTGTCATTCCAGGTATTAAATCCGAAGCTGAAAAGTTCGCTGGAGCAAATCGTTCGTATACCATTGAAGCGATGATGCTGGATACAAAAGCACTCCAATCCGGTACCTCACACAATTTAGGTCAAAATTTTGCGAAAGCATTTGAAATTCAATATCTGGACCGCGATAATGAACTGCAATACGCCTGGACAACTTCCTGGGGCGTTTCAACCCGCTTTGTTGGAGCGATCATTATGAGTCATGGTGATGATCAGGGTTTGATTCTACCTCCGCGTTTAGCTCCTATTCAAATCGTAATCGTACCAATTTATAAAAATGATGATGATCGCACCAAAGTAATGAATGTTGTTCGACAATTGGAAAAAGATTTGTCTCAATTTAGAGTAAAAGTAGATGATCGTGACAACTTAACGCCTGGTTTCAAATTCAATGATTGGGAAATGCGTGGTGTGCCTCTCCGGATTGAAATTGGACCAAGAGATGTAGATAATCAAACAGTAGTGGTTGCCCAGCGGGACATACCTGGAAAAAGCGGAAAACTCTTCCTTTCCATTGATAACCTTGCTGATCAAGTAGAAAATATTCTCAATGACTTTCATGCGAGGTTGCTAAAGAAAGCAACTGACTTTAGAGACAGTCACATTTTTGAACCAGCTAATTACGAAGAATTCCAGGAATTTGTTCAAAAAGGCTGGGCATTTGCATATTGGTGTGGTGATGCAGCTTGTGAAACTTCTATAAAGAATGAGACCAAAGCTACTACCCGATGTCGACCATTAAATCAAGAAAAATCAAATGGAAATTGTATCTATTGTGGAAAAACTGCTGAGTACAAAACTTATTTTGCCAAAGCTTATTAATGAGTGTTTTCTGAAATTGAATAAATATAAGAATGCCAGCAATTCATATTGATCGTTTAGTTCAGCAAATACAAATCGTTTTTAATCCACAATTGCCTGGCTTAATGTTTCGTGAGAATTTTAAGTCGCTCTTAGAAGTTCATGCAAATTTAGCTTATAGGGCAGGGATTGATGTTCAAAGGAAGTCTTTAACCCCAAAACTTCAACTGGCACCAATTGTGACTCATCACATCACTCAACAATTTTCAAACCTGATTAAAACCAACCCATTACTGGCACTCGAATATGCAGACCATATATGGATGGTTGAGATTTATGAAACTAAATATTTTGCTGCATTGGTATTGGGATTACTCCCATCGGACTATTTTCATTTAGTCATAGACCGATTTGTTTCCTGGGGATCGAAAACTTCAGATAAAGAAATTCATCAGATTCTATTCAAAAATGGATCTCTGAATATTCGAAAATCGAAGGGAAATTTGTGGCTTGAAACCATTAGTAACTGGATTGATTCAACTGAATCATCAAAAACAATAACAGCCGTCTATGCCTTACAATCACAGGTGAATGATCCCGATTTCATTAATTTACCAAAAGTTTTTAAGATTATCACACCAATATTTTCAATAAATAACCGTAAGATTACGAGTGGGCTAACATCGCTTGTTGATGATCTGGCAAAAGTTAATCCCGTAGAAACAAGCCATTTTCTCAGTAGTCTACTGTTAGGTTCTTCCCATTCATCTGCCAAACTGATAACCAGAAAATGTTTACAAACTTTTCCAATGAGCGAGCAAAAAAAATTACGAATAGTTTTATCGAATATTAAAGATGATGAAAATTAATAAAGAATTCTTTTGACTCCTTTTTCAGGCAATTCATTTTCCCTGTACGCTGGCTCTAATTTTTGATATAATTCAGATTAGTGACTGGTCCTTCAACTGGAGAAATCTGGTTGCCAGGAGACCTGCATAAAAAAATTTTAAGGAGCATATGTCATGTCTTTAACAGTAGAAGAAAAAACCGCGATAATCGACCAATACGCACGCCATGAAGGCGACACCGGGTCACCAGAAGTTCAGATTGCTGTATTATCAACTCGTATTAGCCAGTTAACTGAGCATTTACGATCACACAAACATGATGAATCTTCACGACGAGGTTTGTTAAAATTGGTCGGCAAAAGACGTCGTTTATTAGCTTATCTTCGTGCCAGTGATTATGGCAGATTCAACGCTTTAGTTGAGAAGTTAAACCTGCGCGCAAAATAAGCATGTCGCGAGAATGGGAAGGCAATAATAATTGCTTTCCCATTTTATTGAACCACTCGCTGGTTGGGTATTGAAACCTGTTCAGAACGTTTGGAGTTCTGGATAATTTTCAGTTCCTAACTAAGCGGGGCATTTTAATTAAGAGGGAAAATATGAAACCCGAAAGTAAATCTTTTAGCGTCCCCATGGGGGAAAACATAATAACAATTGAAACTGGAAAGCTTGCTCAACAAGCTGGTGGAGCAGTAACGGTCACTTGTGGAGAAACAATGATTTTTGCTGCAGCAACAATGGACAAACAACCAAAAGAAAGTACCGATTTCTTTCCTTTGACCATTGATTATGAAGAAAGAATGTATGCTGGTGGAAAAATACCAGGTTCCTTCTTTAGGCGGGAAGGAAGACCAAGCACAGATGCCATTCTGTTAGCCAGATTAGCAGACCGACCCATTCGACCTTTGTTTTCGAAAGACATGCGAAACCCGGTGCAAATCATCATGGTTTCTTTTTCGGCCGATGGAGTGAATCCGATTGATATCCTGGGAATCATCGCATCGTCTGCAGCATTAACCATCTCAGATATTCCCTGGAGTGGTCCCATAGGTGCCGTCCGAATCGGTCGTATTGATGGAAAATTTATCGTCAACCCTAGCTATCAACAAATGGAAGAATCCGATCTCGACCTGCGGGTTGCTGGAACGAAAGAAGCCATTTCAATGGTGGAATGTGGAGCAAATGAAATTCCAGATGATATCATGGTCAATGCTCTGGCTTTTGCACATGAATCAATTCAACCGATTATCGACTTACAATTGAAAATGGCTGCTGAAATTGGTAAACCAAAAACAGTGGTCCCATTATTCCCGGCTGATGAGAGTCTGGTCAGTCAGGTGGAAGCTCGTGTAGGATCCGAAATCGAGAATGCGCTCGCTACCCCACACACAAAAGCAGAATTGAACAATGCAATTGATGCATTGAAAGCAAAAATGATCGAAGAATTTGCCACTGAAGATGCAACTTTAGCACCTGCTGTTGCTGAAGCTTTTGAAGTTAGCTACAAACATGTGGTTAGAAATAGAATTTTAAACCAGGGAATACGTCCGGATGGAAGAACCACCGAAGAAATCCGCCCGATCTGGTGTGAAGTGGGTTATAGTCCCAGAGCTCATGGTTCTGCCATTTTCACTCGTGGTGAAACACAGGCACTGACTCTGGCAACACTCGGTACTCCAAGAGAAGCTCAGGAAATGGACTCATTGACCCCAATGGAAAATAAACGCTATATGCATCACTACAATTTTCCCCCTTATTCCACCGGTGAGGTCAAACCATTGCGTGGCCAATCACGACGGGAAATTGGTCATGGAGCCTTAGCAGAACGTGCTTTAGTACCGGTAATTCCTGAAGAATCTGATTTCCCTTACACAATTCGACTGGTAAGTGAGATTCTGGCATCCAATGGTTCCAGTTCAATGGCATCAGTTTGTGGTTCAACCCTCGCATTGATGGATACAGGTGTACCGATCAAAGCTCCTGTAGCAGGTGTCGCGATGGGTTTGATCAAAGAAGCAGACCAATTCGCTGTTCTCACCGATATTCAAGGGTTAGAGGATCATCTTGGGGATATGGATTTCAAGGTTGCAGGAACCAATTCTGGTATCACAGCACTACAAATGGACATAAAAATTGCTGGAATCACCCCTGAAATCATGCGGAAAGCTCTTAAACAAGCATATGATGCCAGACTAAAAATTCTGGATAAGATGCTCGAAGTAATTCCTGTTCCGAATACCACATTAAAACCACATGCACCCAAAATTACCATTGTCAAAGTTCCTGTGGATAAAATTGGTGCTATCATCGGACCTGGTGGCAAGAATATTCGTGCCTTACAGGAAGAAACAAACACCAAAATTGATATTGGAGAAGATGGTAGTGTCTTCATTGCAGCATCTGAAGGGTATGGAGCTGATATCGCTCGCGAAAGAATCGAAGCACTGATTGAAACACCACAAATCGGTAGAATTTATACCGGTAAAGTAGTTCGAACCGTTGATTTTGGTGCATTCGTGGAAATTATTCCAGGCACCGATGGAATGGTCCACATTTCTCAGTTGGACACCGAACGGGTGAATTCAGTCGAGGATGTCGTCAGTGTTGGAGATGAAATTACTGTCATGATCACTGATATCGATTCGAATGGAAAAATCCGCCTATCCCGCCAGGCTGTACTGGAAGGGTGGTCAGTTGAAGAAGCAAAAGAACATGATCGCGGTGGTTCAAAATCATCCGGTGGCCGATCCGGCGGACAAAATCGAGGTGGGGATCGCGGTGATCGCGGTGATCGTGGCAATCGTGGAGATCGTAACGGCAACCGCGATAATCGCTCTGGCAATCGTGGCGGTCAAAACCGGTATTAGAATCAATAAAATTAAATTAAAAAAGCAGTCCAAATTGATTATGGACTGCTTTTTTCTTATGAATCTCTGGTGGGTAAATAAGGCATCTCTGGCCCTGGCATATCAAGTAGTTTCGTAAGTGCGGCACGCATAGCGATTCGATCATCCCATAAATATTCGGTTTCTCCAAAACACATGGATTGCTCATGACCTTTTCCACATGATATTACTACATCACCCACTTTTGCCATCTGAACACCTAGTTCGATGGCTCTCCCTCTATCCGGAACAATAAACAAATTTTCATTGAGAACTGCTCCTCGACTTTCAGCTGCAGATCGCATTTCAGCCAAAATAGCATCCAAAGATTCTGTTCGGGGATCTTCAGCCGTAATAATGGTGATATCCGCCAAAATTGCTGATTTTTCTGCCATCAACCTCCGTTTTTCACGATCTCGTAGACCAGCAGAACCAAAAATTGCGATAATTCTATTTTCAGTCATTTGCCTAACAGTCTTTATTGCATTTTCCAATGCATTCGGAGTGTGTGCAAAATCCACAATTGCTTGAAATGGTTGACCATAATCAATCTGCTCCATCCTTCCTGGTACAGATAACATATTTTCAACCCCTCTCGCTACCAGATCTGGAGGAATATTTAAACCAAACAACCCAACTGACATGGCTGCCAATACATTAGAAATATTAAATTCTCCTGGTAAATGGCTATGGACACTCATTGAATTATCTTTTGTCCGGGCTATAAATTTGCTGCCATCTTTTTCCAGTTGAATATTTTCTGATCTAATATCAACTTCTTGGCTGGAAATTGAGTAATGAATTTGAGGGACTTTGGTAATTTTCTGGAGATAATCGAAAGATTTATCGTCCTTGTTGATAATTGCTAATCGATTGGGAAAAAATGATTTTGTGGGTGTCTGATGTAACAATTCAAACAAACGACCTTTCGCCTGCAAATAGGCAGCGTAAGAACCATGGTAATCCAGGTGTTCATGCGTAATATTCGTTACAACTGCTATATCAAAATCACAACCAGTTACTCTATGCTGAGCCAATCCATGGGATGTCGCTTCCAAAACAACATGGGTCAATCCAGCTGCTTTCATTTTGGACAAATAAAATTGAACAGCGGGTGCTTCTGGAGTCGTAACATGAAAGCCTGTATCCAGGATTTCATCTCCAATTTGAGCATTTACTGTGGAAATCATACCTACTTTGAATCCAGCTGTCCTTAGAATTTGATAGATTAAATTTGAGGTCGTTGTTTTTCCATCGGTACCCGTTACCCCGATGAGAATGAATGATCGCGATGGATATTCATAATAACTCGCCGATAAGTATCCCAGTGCTTCCTTTGAATTAGTAAATTGAAGGTATGGTATTTCATCATGTAACCATTTTTCGATCGGTTGAGAACCTACAATTGCAACAGCTCCATTGGTAATTGCGGCTTCAATATAAGCATGGCCATCAACATTCCCCCCTTCTAAAGCGACAAACAAATAACCAGGTTTGATTTGGCGTGAATCATATTCAATCCCTTGAATTTCAATGTCTAATTGACTTGATGAAGATTTATAAGGAATAGGAAAATCATTTAATATTTTTTTGAGTGTTTGAGTTTGCATCGTTTATATTATAAAAAAAGGTTGGAAGCAAGAAATTACCTCCAACCTTCATTGGATTTTGACTTAATTACTGTAATGATCTCTGCAAATTCGAAAGTTGACCGGCAACCGAACCATCAACCACCCGATCACCAACTTTCACAACCAGACCACCTAAAATGGAAGGGTCAACTTTAAAACTGATACTTGCCGTATCACCAATTTTACTAAGAACGTCCTGTTTAACTGTTTTTTGTTCCTCAGGTGTCAAAGGTAAGGCACTTGTCACTTCAGCTCCTGAACCGGAAACTGATTGATCGTCAATGACAGTAACTCTACCATTTTTAACCCCACTGAAGAATTCTGACAGGAGGGTTCTTTGACGTTTCTCATCTAAAGCTTCTCCGATCAATTTCTGGGCAGCTGCAATAGCGATTGCAGAGACGTCACCACGCATTTCACTTAATAAACGTACGCGTTCTTCTTCAACTTCTGACAAGGCAACTTCTCTTTGTTTTTCAATACCTTGTTTGGCTTCTGCAACCATTTCTTTTTGTAGAACTTCTACCCTCGAGGTCGTTTCTCGAATAATGTCATTGGCTTTTAATTGTGCCTCGCCAATGATCTTATCCGCGGCTTTTTCAGCAGTGGCGCGTGCATCAGCAGCAATTCGTGCATCTTCAAGACCCTGGGCGATTTTTATTCTTCGTTCCTCTAACATTTTTGTGACAGGTTTAAATACCCAGGCGCGTAACACAACATAAATTATTGCAAAATTAACGATGTGTACAAGTAAAAAACCAAGATTAATACCTAGTTTCTCCAAGGTCAGCTCCTTTCAAGCATTAAAGAACGAATAACATTAAGAATGCAATTACCAGACAATAGATGGCAATTGCTTCAGAAAATGCAATACCAAGAATCATATTTGTAAATAGGTTTCCATAAGCATCAGGATTTCGAGCCATTCCGTTTAATGCTCCATGAACACTCAAACCGATTCCAATACCTGCACCTAATGCACCAATCATCGAAAGACCCGCACCGATAAATTTAGCAGCTAAAATCAAATCACCTGTCATTTTTCCTCCATAAATTATTATTAATGTTCATCATGGTCACCATGACCTTGTGTTGCCTGAGCCATAAAGACCAAAGTCAGCATTCCAAACACAAACGCCTGGATTACACCCATAAAAAGTTCAAAAGCAAAAATCAAAGATGGCACAAACACTGGAACCATTGCACCAACCAATGCAACTAAAACAGTTCCTGAAAACATCACGCCAAATAGACGAAAAGAAAACGAAAGTATTTTAGCTAATTCGGAAATCAACTCAAGTATTCCAACAATAAAATCCATAAAACCCAAAAAAGGTTTCTTAAATATTGTTGTAAAATTCAAGAATTTTGAAAAGTATCGAACTCCTTGAGCACGGATACCGATCACTTGGACCATAACAACCGATATTAAAGCTAAGGCGATGGTGAAGTTTAGATCGGTTGATAAACCTCTAAAGAATGGAGTAACAATATAGCCTTCTCCTTCGTGAGCCAACTCGGGAGTAAGGATATTCCAATTTCCACCAATATTCTGGGTGACGTATCCATGATCAGCATGATGCATAATACCGATTGTCTCTACTCCAGGAATTAATTTAGTAAGGTTTGCGACAAGGACCAAAACAAAAATGGTCGCAAACCAGGGGAAGATCTGTTTAGCATATTTTCCAGCTGATGTTTCAGTAAGGTTATAAAGTGCTTCAACAAGCATCTCAAAGATTGCAGCAACCCCTTTCGGGACCAGATTACCGCCTTTAAAGCCTTTCCTCACCAACAAAGCCAAAATGATTATGATGAGATCAACCACCAACATGGATGGTAGTGTATTGACCAGATAGAAATCACCAATAATTGGTAAAGTAAAGATTGGCTCAAGTAGAATTCTTTCTGGGGCAACTTGAATATGCGGTTGGATCGGCATGGCTATGAAATTAACGATAATGATTGTTACGAGAATTAAGCCAAAAATCCACCAGCGATTTACACCCCAACGCCACTTATGAGTATTTTCCAAGGTCTGTCTCCTTTGATTCTTTATGTAAATTTGATTGGTTGATTTTGATTTTCGATAATGCAAAACGCACAATATATATCATTACAGCTAACGAAACTGGAATACTTACTATTAATAATCCAACCGTGAAAATTGGCTTTGATTCATAATGATTATCTAACCAAAGTCCCCCTAAAACAGCACCTAAAATAATGACAAATGTCAAACAACCGACCTGTGCAACTACACTGGCAAGAGTTAAATTGAATATTTTCGTTTTTTGATCAACAGGTGCCGGTTTCTCAGATTGCATAATAAAAAATTATATCAGATTTAAAAATGAGCATCAATGAATAAGCATCAGGTTTGTAGAAGCGATTTCTAGCCAATTTATCCAGGGAGAAAAGATCACCCCTAAAACGATAATACCCACGACACATACAGCTAAAGCCACTTTCCATCCTGTATACACAGGTTGAGATTGAGCATCATCATCATCATTAAATGTAATTCGCAAAACAGTCAGATAATAGTAAAGAGCAATAATGGAATTGAGAATACCAATTATTAATAACCACACTAAGCCGGCATCCATCGCTGCCATAAAAACCAAAATTTTGCTAATGAAACCTCCAAATGGAGGAATCCCCGCAAGCGATAATACCGCAATGAGAAATATCAATCCAAGACCAGGTGATCGTTTCATTAAGCCTTTGAAAGACTCTATTTCAGTTGAATTCTTTGATTTTTCAATGATATGTATCAACCCAAAAATCGCCAAGTTAGTAAACAAATAAGCCAATAAATAATACATTGCTGCACGAAAACCAATTGTTGTTCCAGACGCAATTCCTATGAGCATGTAACCTGCATGCGCAATTGAGGAATAAGCGAATAAGCGTTTGATATCTTTTTGTACCAATGCCAATAGATTCCCAACAAACATGGATGCTGTCGCAATTAAAGCAAATAACAAAGACCAGGATTGCGGTTCATGTGAATAAATGGACACCATGAATCTCATAATAACTACAAAGCCAACAGCTTTTGAAGCGGTGGAAAGATAACCGGCAATTGGCGTTGGTGCTCCTTGATAGGCATCTGGAGCCCAAAAATGGAATGGGAATCCTGAAATTTTTGCCCCGAACCCTACAACGGTTAACAATAAAATGAAAATAGATAATCCTGTCGAAATTTTTCCAGCTTCGATTGCAGCTAAAATTTGCGGGTAATATGTGCTCCCCGAAAATCCATACAAAAGACTAAAACCATAAAGTAATACTGCTGAAGTAAACGCACCAAATAGAAAATATTTCAAACCACTTTCAATAGATAAATTATTCCTGGTAAGGAATCCAACCAACACGTATAACGGAATAGCTGTTGTTTCAATTGCCAGGTAAAGCAGGATGATGTTGGAAGATGCGACCATCATACTCATTCCAACGACACTCAGTAGTAACATGGCGTAGTATTCACCTTTGTTATTTACTTCCTGATGATACGATGAAAATAAAGTTGTAATCGCTGCGCCAACCATCACCAATAATTGAAATGTGTAACTGGCTGCATCGACACGAATCATTCCCCCCCAGGCATAATTAGTTTCTTTCCCTGGAGACAGAAATAGTATTGAAAAAATCGTGATCAGGGTTAACCCAACAAATGAAACCCAACTGAGCAAATTTCCATTTGGTTGTTTTTTCTTGAAGATATCGATGACCATAATGATCGCGATTAAAAAAACCAACAGAATTTCTGGCAAAATGGCAATCAAATCAAAATTTGTGATCAGGGAAGACCCCATTTATGCACCTCCAAGTAATGCCAGAATGTGATTGACGCCAGTTTCAATTAATGGAACCATCAATCCTGGTACCAATCCAATTACGATCATAAACAAGCTCAATAATCCGATAACTATTTTATCTTTTACTGAAATATCCATGATTTTTCCTGCAAACCCCTCAGGTAAATCTCCAAAAAAGACTTTGCGAACAACAAGTAAAATATATGCGGCTGTTACCACGATGGAAATGACAGAAATGATAGCCACGATTGGAGCGACTTGCCAGACACCCATATAAATTGGAATTTCTGCGATAAACCCGGAAAGACCTGGCATTCCCATAGAAACCAACCCACCAATGACAAAACCAACCATCGCCCAGGGCATCACTTTATACAGTCCTCCCAAGGATGCAATGTCACGGGTGTGGGTACGATCATAAACCATACCAACGATAGAAAAGAATAGTGCAGTCATCACTCCATGTGAAAACATTTGCAGGCCTGCACCTAATAATCCGTTGTAATTTAAGGATGCAAATCCTATCAAGACCAATCCCATATGCGATACAGATGAAAAACCAATAACATACTTAAAATCTTTTTGAATCATGGCGATAAATGCGCCATAGACAACATTAATGGTAGCTAATACCAAAATCCAGTTCGCCCAATATCTCGCACCCTCTGGCATCAGCATAATTCCCACCCGTAAAGCTGCAAATACACCAACTTTCATTTCAACACCGGCTAGCAACATGGAGATCGCAGTTGGAGCGGCAACATGTCCATCCGGAGCCCAGGAGTGAAATGGGAATATACCTCCTAAAATAGCGAAACCGAGAAAAACAAATGGGAACCAGATTCTCTGCATTTCAACAGAAAAACCTGCTTTTTCTAAAAGTAAAAGATCAAATGACCGTTCAGGTGAAGCTTGATACATTGCTAAAGCACCAATCAAAGCCAAAACAGATCCAATGAACAAATACAATGTAAGCTTCATACCGCCATAATTACGGGTTTTAGGATACCCCCATATCACAATCATCAAGTACTTTGGAAAAACCGCTAATTCGAGGAAAAAGAAGAGCAGGAATAAATCCAGGGAGGCAAAAACGCCTAACACACTGGTCGCTAAAAACATCAGGTAGGAGAAAAATTCATTCGGACGGTTATCAACATTCCATGAAACCATTACCCCTGACAAAACCACCAAACCAGTCATCACCAGCATTGCCACCCCTATCCCATCAACTCCGAGGTGATAGGAAATACCTAACTGGGGTAGCCAGGAAATATATTCAATAAATTGATACCCAGCTTGCTGGATGTTATAACTAGCCCAGATAACAAGCGTCAACAGGAATACCAAGCTGGAAGCAACCAATGCAATTGGTCTTATCCAATTTGATTTTTGACGGCCAACGAAAAGGATCAACAGCCCGGCAATTAATGGGACAAAAATGGTCACACTCAGGATAGGAAAATCCATTCCATCACCTCTTTAGAAGAAAAAATTGACTGCATGATTTATTAATTCCAATATTGACGCTGGCCAAACACCTATCCAAAGCATCAGGACCATTAATGGTGCAATTACCCAGACCTCACGATTATAGATCTCAGGTATGGATAACCAGCGATCATTTCTTGGACCATGCAATACGCCAGCGATGGCTTTCAGAATATACACACCTGTGAAGAAAAGGCCTATCATGGATACCATTGTGGCTAATGGGAAAATTCCCCATGCTCCCCGAACTACCATGAATTCCGAGATAAATCCATTCAGTCCAGGAAGACCTAAAGCAGCCATGGCGGTAAAAATAAAAATCGCTCCATATCGCGGCAGGATAGGCCACAAACCACCTAGTTCATCCAATTGTCTGGTATGGGTGCGGTCATAGATTACACCAACCAGGAAAAACATACCTGCAGAAGTTAAACCGTGATTGAACATTTGTAATACTGCGCCATTTAAAGCAATTGTTGCACTTTCAATAATGCCATTGTCGGGCGATTTCCACGCAAATGCAGCCGCAGCAATTCCCAGGACAACAAAGCCCATATGATTGATGGATGAATAAGCTACCAGCCTTTTTAAGTCTTTTTGGGCAAAGGCTGCTAATGCACCAAAAATAATCGCTGTCGTGGCCAGAACCGCCAGTGCCCCTGCGTAGCGATGCGATTCAACCGGGAAAAACGGAATGACCAATCGAATAAATCCATAAGCACCTAATTTGAGCAACACACCTGCTAATATCATTGAACCAGCAGTCGGAGCTTCGGTATGAGCATCGGGAAGCCAGGTGTGAACTGGCCACACAGGTACTTTGATTGCAAACGCCAACACGAATGCCCAGAAAGCAATTGTTTTTACGGAAGACAATGATAACCCTAAGGGAATTGCTTTTTGGAAATTAATTTCAGATAGATTTGGCCATAATTCATAGAGCTTCACGAGGTCAAAAGTACCGGTTGTAATTCCAACAATTTGGATGGATAGCAAGAGACCCAATGAGCCTGCCATGGTAACCAGTATAAATTTCAAGGCAGCATAATTTCGTTTAGCTCCACCCCATTGATTAATTAGAAAATACATTGGGATTAATCCAATTTCCCAAAACAAGAAAAATACCAGCAAATCTAAAGAAATGAAAACTCCAAGAACTCCCGTTTCCAAAAATAAAAACAAGGCCATATATGCCTTTATCTGGTCTTTGACACCAAATGATGCAAGGATAGCCAATGGAGTGAGTAAAGTCGAGAGGAGAACCATGGGTAAAGAAATGCCATCAATTCCAAAATGGAATGAAGAACCTATTGCAGAAAACCAGGGCAATCTGGTTTCAAATTGGAAACCTGCCAACGATTTATCAAACTGAAACCATAATAGAATCGATAAAAAGAAGGGGATTAAGGAACTTGCAAACGCAATCCATCGTGTTGTGTTCTTATCTTTGGTTGGTAAGATCACAATTAATATGGCTGCAACCGTTGGAAGTAATAGAATGTAAAGAAGTAGGTTATTTTCCATTATCATTTCCTTAATCAATTCTTAGAACAAAATCAGATAAAAAATCAAACCACCCAACAAAGAAAATGCAAGCGCCAGGACCATGTAATCCTGAATTCTTCCAGACTGAGTAACTTTCAGGTTTGTTCCTACTTTTCTGGTACCAGTAGCAAGTTGATCCCCTCCACGATTGATGACAGGTAAATCAAACCAAAATCGAAATTTGTCACCTAACCAGAGACTGATTTTTCCAACACCATGCAAAAAACCATCAAAAATCCTTTGGTCGAAAAATTGGTAGACAACTTTATCCGCTATCCAATGTGCTGGGCGAATAAAAATAATCTGATAAAACTCATCTATATAATATTTGTTTGCTAAAACTTTATAAAATCCGGAAAGCGACCATTCAAGTGGATCTTTTTCTCTACCAGAAATCCGTTTATATAACATCCATCCCAGAAATAATCCACCTAAACTAACCACCAGGGAAGTTATTAATGGAATAGAACTATGATGTTCAATTTGAGCATGTTCCCCATGCAACATAGTACCCAGAAATCCTTCCAGCCAATTTGGAACGATACCACCAATGACTGGAAAATATTCAGGAATTCCCACCCAACCAATCGTTACTGCAAAAAACGCCAAAATCATCAACGGCACCGTCATGGAATTGGGAGTTTCATGAGCATGTTTCGCTGATTCTGTACGAGCATTACCGAGAAAAACCAGGGAGATTTGTCGCATGGTATAGAAAGCAGTGATCAAAGCAGAAATGGCTAACACCCAAAAAACCAACATAAAACCACCATTAAAGGCACCAGACAGGATCTCATCTTTTGACCAGAATCCAGCGGTTACCACCGGGAAACCGGCCAAAGCTAAACCACCAATGACAAATGTGATGAATGTTTTTGGCATCTTTTTATAAAGGCCGCCCATATTGTACATATCTTGCGGATCGATTTGTTCTTGTGTGTGTAAAACACCATGTTCCATTCCATGAATGATGGACCCTGATCCAAGGAATAATAACGCTTTAAAAATTGCATGGGTAACGAGATGGAAAACAGCAGCAACATATGCCCCAACACCTAACGCTGCAACCATAAAACCCAATTGAGAAATGGTGGAATAAGCCAAAACCCTTTTTACATCGCGTTGGGCAACGGCAATCGTAGCAGAAAATAAGGCAGTAAAAGAACCAATGACAGCCATCACCAGCATCGGCGTTGTCAATGCAGAACTACCATCCCAACCAGCAGATAGTACTGGGAAGAAACGAATCGCCAGATACACACCCGCTGATACCATGGTCGCTGCATGAATCATTGCAGAAACAGGAGTAGGTCCTTCCATTGCATCCGGCAACCAGATATGTAGTGGAAATTGGGAACTTTTCCCAACCACACCCATAAAGATCAAAAGACCAATTAAACCTGCCCAGGATAAACCAAATACTGGCGACAAGGTGCTGGTTAACATTTGCAATGAACTTTCTGAAAAAATAACTTCATATTGTAAACTACCGGTGATGGTATATAAAGCAGCCAGACCGATTAACATAAATACATCACCAATTCTGGTCGTAAGAAAAGCTTTTTGAGCTGCAGATTTGGCAGATGGTTTAGCATACCAAAAACCAATTAGCAGGTAGGAACATAAGCCCATTATTTCCCAACCAATATACAAAGTTAACAAATTGTTACTGACTACCAATAAATACATGGCAAATGCAAATAATCCAAAGTAACCAAAAAACCGGGCATACATTGGTTCAATGGATGGCACGTGATGGTGTTTTCCATCATGGTCAATAATCTCAGCTCCATGAGGTGGTAATCCAGGTCTATCGTGGTCTCCTTTGGGTTGCCCATAATTATGATACCCAACACTATAAATAAATATCATCAGGACTGTCCAGGCGACAAAGAATAGAGTGATTGCTGTTAGTGCATCCACCTGAACACCAATCATCAACCATTTATCAGCCGTTGGAAGCCAGGAAATGGAACTGATGAGCCCATGATCTATCACATCCTCATTGGAGATTACATAAACGAATATAACCATACTGAGCAACCAGGAAATCACTGCAGATCCAATCGCAATGGTATGACTCACTTTATTATTTTTATATGTTGCCAGAAAAATAATAAAAAATGCCAATAACGGAGGTAAAGGGATTAACCAGGTTAGAATTTCATAATTCATCGATTTCCTCCATTAACCCTGTAGTGTATTGATTTCGGAAGCAACGACAGTCTTACGTAGACGATAAACTGCAATGATAATTGCTAAACCAACTGCGACTTCGGCTGCGGCAGCAATGATAACCACAGCAGCAAAAACAAGTCCGTTTACTTCAGTTTGACCAAGAACCTGAGTGTGATAATGCCAAAAAGCCAGAATATTGATATTAACCGCATTTAACATCAATTCAATACTGATTAAAATTGCCACAGCATTTTTTCTGGATATTGCTCCAAACATTCCAATACTGAATAAAACTGCTGCCAAAATTAGGTACCAGGAAAGTGGGATCATTTCCTCTCTCCTCCTTTTTTATCCATCGCGATGTATACTCCACCAACCAAAGCCCCTAAAAGTAATAATGAAGCCAATTCGAAAGGTAATGCAAATCCGGCAGGATCAAGTAAACCCTGACCGAATGCAACAATACTTTCCTGTCCCTGAATTTCTAAGGGAGTTAGTGTGGTATTGAAAATTTCACTTTCTGACAATCTCCCCACAAATATGACTGCAAAAACCAGAACCAGGAGTAAAACAATACCCCACGAGCGATTAATTTGTATATCCTCATCACCCATGATATTTCTAGTCAACATAATCGCAAATATTAGAATAATCGCTATCGCACCAATGTAAACAAGAATTTGAACCGCAGCAAAGAAACTTGCTTCAAGCATTGCAAAAATAATGGCAACTCCCATTAATGTGACAATTAACCATAAAGCAGCATGGAATATTTTTCGAAGACTTACAACCAATATCGCTGAGACAATTGTGACGAATGATACTAAAAAGAAAATGATTTGTAATGGAGTCACTTTAACCTCCAGTTTCCGATTGTGTAAAAGAATTGGTAGGTTGAGCCAACACCCGTTTTCTTGTTGAAACCACTTTACGTTCTTTTTCTTTTTCCAGTTTTCTGGTGATGTAAAAACCTAAATAGAACAATCCTACATTTATCAATAACAATACAGCTATCTGAATCCATTGATTGACGTTTTCAAGAATTTTATTGAAGAATGCAATCGTGATTAATAAAGAAAATGCCAGTGGGGTTAAGAACTTCCAGGTTATCGCCATCATTTGATCAACGCGAAATCGTGGCATGCTCCCACGAATCCAGACGCCAAGGAACCAGACAACCACCGATTTAATCAAAAGATAAACAAAACCCAATATTGGTATTTGTTCGGCCCCAGGGCCACGCCATCCCCCAAGAAAAATCGTGGAGAAGATAACCGCAGAGGTGAAAGCTCTTAAAAAGTCAGCTACATAGAACATACCAAATTTCAAGCCTGAATATTCCATATTAAAACCAGCCACCAATTCCGATTCAGCTTCAGCCAAATCGAAGGGAGCCCGTCCATTCTCTGCAATTGAAGCAACGAAGAAGATAAATGCTCCTAATGGTAATAAGAAGATATATGCAATATTCTGAGAATTTACGATATCTCCCATCGACATGGAGCCAGCCAAAATGACAACAATTAGCAAAACGATCGCCATTGGAATTTCATAAGAAATCATTTGTGCAGAAGCCCGGAAAGCTGCGAGCATGGCATATTTATTATTAGATCCCCATCCAGCCAGGATTACACCTAATTCACCAAGTCCACCTACTCCCAAAAGAAATAATAATGCCACATTTAAATCGGAACCCCTGACACCATCTGAAAATGGAACGACTGCCCATAAAAGTAGAACGGAAGCAACCGAAATGATGGGTGCCAAATGATACGGGATGGGATCTACTCCATCTGGAATGATGTGTTCCTTAATAAAAATTTTTAGCATATCTGCAACTGGTTGAAAGATTCCCCATGGTCCAACACGGTTTGGGCCTAAACGGTCCTGCAATCTACCGATGATTTTCCTTTCTGCCCAGATTAGAATTAATGTAATCAATAAAGCACCGGTACCAAGAATGGCAGAACCAAGCAGATATAAAATTGGTAATTGCCATTCTGGAGTTACACTCCAATTGTTTAGCAATTGAATTATCCAGTTTTGGATTCCTACGATCGGATCACTTAAAAATTCCAGTATATTCATGCTTTATCTCTCTTTTGGTATCAGCGCCAGGTTAACGCATCTTTTCGCCAAATATATAGATATCCACCTAATAAGATGAGTATGAATATAATGGCTTCCACAACTGCAAATAATGCTAATTGCCCATAAGCTACGGCAAAAGGGAAAAGAAAAACAATTTCAACATCAAAAATTAAGAAAATTAATCCATAAAGATAATATTGAATTTTAAATTGAATCCAGGTTGGCTTGAATGTCTCCATGCCACATTCATAAACAGAGTTCTTAATTTTTGTTGGTTTTTTAGGTGATAATATCCGCGCCAAAAATATGGCTACTGCTGGTAAAAATATTGCTATGATGAAAAATATACCTATATACAGCCATTGGTTCAGCATAGACTCTCCTCATCTCATTGTTTGCCATTGATAAATTTCGCCCATCCTGCCGATGCGAGTTCATTTTATCACAAAGGATTTTTCTTACTTTATATTCAATTTGGGATTTTCTTATTGATAATAATTGTTAATTATAATAGTTTTTAGATTAGAAACCGGCAGTTCTCATAATCTTTAGTGATCTGCACAACAATAAAAAATTTATCAATACGATCGAACTAAGAATCCATTGAAATACACTCTTACTCATTCCAAAAATTTTGAATACTTCTATTTGGATGTCTTTAGTATATATTAACTTTCTCTGAAAATTGTCTTTTAAGGCCAATGGATTTAATTCAAGATAAACCCAGATGCTGCCTATACTGGTTGGGGTTAAGACAGGCGTAATCATCCAGTTATGATTGATAGATTTCCCAGGAATGATCGGTGTAACCAGGATTCCCGGAGGATTAATCTCAGCACCTGTCAGAATAAAATCAACCTCTAAATTCCTCAGTATTTTTTCCGGTTCAGTAGTATTTAACAAATTATCTTCAGATAAAAAAAGGGATACTCTTTCTGATTCCCCTAACCAAATTCTCTCAGGGATCTGAATTTCTAAATTATAAGTAATAGATTGAGTTTCCTTCACTTGCAATTTGTAAATAATCCTGGAAGCCGGTATATTGATCACAATTAAAGAAGCGAGAGAAACGATGAATAATATTAATGCTAAAAATGGAGTTTGTCTTTTGCTCATCACTTAATTATATCGAATGGCAGATTTTCCAAACTCTATTGAAATTTATGTGCATAATATGTAATTTTGTAAAAAAATTTTGATGACTACTTAGCCAATATACACTTCTACTTTGGTACCATCTTTATCGTCAACATTTACGTACAATGGTTCGTCTGTTTTTATGTGTTGATCGATCGTAACCATCAACTCTTCCAAATCTACACCTGGTGCATTATTGCCTAATTTTCCCTTAAACAAATTCAGAAATAATCCGATTAATTGGAACGGTATAGGAAAAGCCAGAAAAATTCTTTTTGGACGTTCACCTTCTGGTTGTCGAATATTTACATGGATCCAACGCGCCCGTTGCAACATCCAACCCAAATATATGAAAAAAATACCACTTAAGAATGGAATCCAGGTTATCCAAAATTTAAATCTTAACCCAACTTCCTGGTAATTTTGGTACAACCAGGAAGAAGAGTAGATAGTCAAAATGATTCCAAAAAATAAAGGGAGAACCCAAAAAACAAACGCCCAGGCAGGTTTTTCCTTTTTAATGGTGCTTAGAGTCTCAAAATTTGAGGTTCTTTCCGGTGAAATTACTTGCATAGGAGCATCTGGTTCGAACTTACTTTCTTCCAGTCTAGATAAAAGTTCAGATGCTTCATCTAATGAAATTTCACCGTTTTCAACTTGCTTAAGTATGTCTATTTGGCTTTGGTCCATGATCATCTTCCTGAAAATCAAAATTGTTCTAATGCACGTAATAATCGATCTGCTTCTTCAGCAGTAATCTTTTTGTCCTGCAATAACCTTAAGATCATCATTTTTTCTTCCTGGCTGATGGAGGACCGCGTTGGCTTTGAGGGTGATTCAGACCCAGGATGGATAGGTCGAGGTGGACGAGTTGGACGAGATGGTCTGGGTATATTTCCGAATTCCTCTTTGAAAGAGAATTTTCTTTCCATCTTCTCCATAGCTTTTTGAATTTTTTCATCCGCCAATCTTGTTTTTTCTCGGATTCGATCCCCTACCTCACCATCAATATCAAACAAATCTGAGAAATCAAACCCACTGCTCTGTATCGATCGAGCCTCAAATTTTTCGGTGATTTCGTTTACATACTCATCATCGGCTGATCCAAAGTTTTGTGAAATTTCGAATTCTGGTTCCTCATCACTTACCTTAATATTTCCACCGGCTCTTAATTTTACAACTGATTCGCCATTTCCAAATGCTTTTTCAAACTTTCCATTGGAAAATTTTTCGGTTGCTGAGTTCATAATGATTGATGCAACCCCACCAGCTTTGGCATTTATAGACAAATTATTGAATTCAAAGAGGTTTAGTTTTATCGATCCTCCAGCTCTCAATTGGTTTTCGGTTCCGACAAACCTATTCGTGATAAGTTTCAAATTTCCACCAACGGATGTTGAGAGACTGATGCTATCAGCTTTCCCCGATAAATTGCCACCCACACCATTAATACTCATTACCCCATTTTCGACAATAAAACTCAGGTTTCCTCCAACATTGCGTATGTCAGAATTAGAATTGATATATCCAATTTTGCAATTACCACTCACATTTTCAACAACTAAATTTTCAGCAGACTGGATGGAGCAATTTCCGCTTACATTTTCAATTAGAATTTTTCCTAAAGGGCCAACTGTTTCCAAATTTCCATAAACTCTTTCGATCACAATTTGGCTCGTCGATGGTACCGAAAGAATACAATAACTTTTGGCATCAATAGAAAGGTGATTATTTTCAAAGTCTAATTGGCATTCTTTGTTCTCAGGATATCGAACCTCAACCTGGTCATTTTCCCAACCACGAATGAGGACACTTTTTTTACAATTTAAATCGATTGAATTTACTAACTTAAAAGTAGCTGTTTCCATAGATTTCTCCGATCGAATGAATTCTTAAATTAGTTTAGCATAATTTAATAAATTGTCAATACATTCTTTAATATAATTAAATATAATATAAATTATTTTAATATTCGATAAATGATTATAAAAATATTTAATATAATTATTAATTTCTTCAAGAATTTTGAATTAATTGAAAATTCAGTACACTTATTATTAATAATTTTCAAACAGGAGAAAGAATAATGATTTATAAACCTGAACCATTCAGAATCAAAATGGTTGAACCAATACGTTTAATCACAAAAGAAGCAAGAACCAACGCAATTCAAACTGCAGGATACAATCTGTTCAATCTTCGCGCAGAGGATGTTTTTATTGATCTCCTTACGGATTCTGGTACTGGTTCAATGAGCCAATATCAATGGGCAGCCATGATGGCAGGTGATGAATCTTATGCAGGTGCTAAATCATATTTTCGATTATCGAAAGTTATGCATGAATTATTCGGATTTGAATATTTTGTTCCCACCCACCAGGGAAGAGCTGCTGAAAACATTTTAGTTAATCTATTAGTAAAACCTGGAAATTCGATCCCATCCAATATGCATTTTGATACCACTGAAGGAAATATACGCGCTGGTAATGCTATCCCGGTAAATCTGGTCAATGAAGATGCTTATGATCCTTCAATCATCCATCCGTTTAAGGGCAATATGGATGTGAATAAATTACGAGAGTTTATTAAGAAAACTGGACCTGAGAATATACCATTTGGTTCAATCACAATTACCAATAATGCTGGAGGTGGTCAACCAGTCAGCCTGGAAAATATTCGAAAAGTATCCGAGGTCTACCATGAATTTGGAATTTTATTTTTCATTGATGCTTGCAGGTTTGCTGAAAACTCATTCTTTATTAAACAAAGAGAACCTGGTTACCAGAATCGAACTATTTTAAGTATTGTCCAGGAAATATTCCAGTATGCAGATGGTGCATGGATGAGCGCCAAAAAAGATGCTCTGGTAAATATTGGAGGCTTTTTGGCGGTTAGAGATGCCAACTTACACCAGAAAATATGTAATGAATTAATTTTACGGGAAGGATTTATCAGTTACGGAGGTTTAGCCGGGAGAGACTTAGAGGCAATCGCAGTGGGTCTGGAAGAAGGGATCGAAGAAGATTATTTATCTTATCGGGTCAATCAAACTGCGTATTTGGCAGAAAATTTACTGGAGGGTGGTATTCCAATTATGGAACCAGCAGGTGGTCACGCGGTATATTTAGATGCTGGAAGACTCATGAATCATGTCCCTCAACATCAATTTCCTGGTCAAGCCCTGGCCGTAGCTTTGTATGTTGAGGGAGGAATTCGGGGTGTTGAAATTGGTTCGGTTATGTTCGCCCATCCAGATCCCATTACTGGGAAATTAATTCATCCGAGGCTGGAGTTGGTCCGTTTAGCCATTCCCCGTCGGGTGTATACACAAAGTCATTTGGATTTCGTCGCTCAAACTGCCATAGAGGTCAAAACAAAGAAAGAAGACTATCGAGGATTTGAATTTACGTACGCCCCTGAATTGTTGCGCCATTTCACTGCTCGTTTCAGGGCGTTATAATCCATTCCTTTTAGCTTCGTTCCAATATTCATCTAATTGATCTAAGGAAAAATCATTCATAGATTTATTTTGATTCTTAACTCGTGTTTCAATAAAGTTAAATCTATTGCGAAATTTTTGATTGGTTTCGCGCAGGATTGATTCCGCATCTCCACCATACCACCGAATGAGATTTACAATTGCAAATAACAAGTCACCTAATTCTTTTAATTGCAGATCCCGCGAATCACTATTAACAATTTCATTGATTTCTTCATGGATTTTTTCAATAACAGGTTCGACCTCTCCCCAATCAAAACCAACTCGAGCTGCCCGATTCTGGATTTCCTGTGATTGAGCTAATGCCGGGTAATCGGTGGGAACACCCGATAAGATACCATTATCTTGTTTCTTTCCATTTCCGGATCTTTCCGTTTCCTTAATTTTTTCCCAATTTGACAGTACATGCTGAACACCATCCACTTCCAGTTGGGAAAAGACATGCGGATGTCTGCGGATTAATTTCTCGCTGATCCCTTTGATCACATCAGACATTCTGAACTCACCAAATTCTGAAGCAATTTGGGCGTGTAAAACGATTTGGAGTAATAGATCTCCTAATTCTTCTTTGAGGTGATCCGGATCATCTTCGTCCAGTGCAGATAACAATTCATATGTTTCAGATAGTAAATGAGGTCGTAAGGTCTTATGGTCCTGTTCTCGGTCCCAAGGGCAACCATCCGGAGCTCGTAAATGAGCAATAATTTCCTGAAATTCTTCAAAGGATGTATCTTTTTCCAACGGCTCTACAAACAAGGAAGTCAATATCCCAATATTTTTACTTCTGTCCATTTCATATAATGGAATACTCTCCACCAATTGTTGTTTTGTCCCGGCTGAATGAATCAGTTTTACTGGATGCTCATCATCATAGACTTCCATAAGGGTCTGTTTTACTTCAGAAGCAATCATTCTCGAATATATTTGAGCAATCAAAACCGGCCGGCTGGGTGGGAATTGTGGAAAATTTGCATTGCCAACATCAAATGCATCCAGAAGAGTTAAACTGGTGAAGGGATCAATTTCCAAGGCAGAAAATGTTGGTTCCAAAAAACTAACCGCTTCCAGAACCCTTACAGGAATACCAGATTGTTTGGCTTTCTTCACTATTCTAGGTGTAGTGGTTTCTGCAACGAAAGGATGGCCTGGAACCCCATAAGTAACAGAATTTCCTGATAATGCAATATCGATAATTTGATCAACAATCTTTTCATAAACCATCTCAAAATCATTGTACTTTTGATAATACTCATCAAAGGAAGTGATTTTTAGGTTTTTTGGAAATCCACCTACAGCTGGATGTTGAGCAGTTCGAAGATGAATACAATCCAATTGGCTGATGATTTCCCAAGTTTGTTTGGTAACCAGATCAATATTTCCAGGACCAAGTCCAATAATTGTAATTCCTTTAAATTCGTCCACTTTTACCACCATCTAAAAAAATAGAATTCAAAAAATATTCTAACCCAGTTTAATAAAACAACACAGAACCTGATTGAAAAAAATCAAGTTCTGTGAATTCTGGTGATAAACCAAATAATTAACGTTTTGTATAAGTTGGGGCTTTGCGAGCGCGTTTGAGACCTGGTTTTTTGCGTTCTTTTACACGAGCATCGCGGGTTAATAAACCGGCTTTTCGTAATGAAGCCAAATTGTCTTCGTTCATTTTTACAAATGCTCTGGCTAAACCTAATCGAACTGACTCTGCCTGACCACTTACACCACCACCACTAACCTTTACGGTAACATCAAAAGTTGAATTGTTTTGGTTCACTGCATTGAATGGTGAAAGGATTTCTTCCATATCACCAAAGCGACCAAAATATACATCGAGTGGTTTTTCATTAATGAGGAATTTTCCAGAACCAGAGGTTAAGCGAACACGAGCTGTGCTCTGTTTCCTTCTGCCAATACCTTCATAAAATTGTGCCATAGATCAATCTCCTTTAGGCTACGGATTCAGGTTTTTGCGCTTCATGTGGGTGTTCAGCACCTGAATAAATACGCAAGCGTTTGATTAATTTTCGCCCCTGTTTGGTGTGAGGAATCATACCCCATACTGCAGCGCGAATAACACGATCCGGATAAATTTCCATCTGGCGTCGCATTGTAACGCTCTTCAAACCACCCGGGTAATACGAATGGCGGTGATACATTTTTGTATCTAACCGTTTTTGATCAATGTCAAGGTCTTTTGCATTGATCACAACAACAAAATCGCCCATATCTACACCTGGCGTATATGTCGGTTTGTGTTTTCCCAACAAATAACTGGCAATTTGCGTGGCCAGGCGTCCGAGCTTCTGATTCTTGGCATCAACCAATAGCCAGTTTGATTCGGGTGTGCCTTTTATGACATACGTCTTTTCCACGGTCATCCTTTCTCTTATACAAAAAGGTTTGTTCCTTTTTTTCTAGTCAAACATTTGATTCTGATATTGAACCTCTACCAACTCTAGCCCATTTGGGACAGCCAACCCGGGGATTTGATCAACCTGGTAAAGTAATCCTTCATTTAATTGATCAATTGACCCAATTCCTTGTGCTATCTTCACCTGGAGAAAAACTAATTTTCTTACCATGTGGTAAAGAAATGCGTTGGCGCTCACTTGATAAATGAGATCCCCTTGATTAGTCAACCAATTCGATTCAAAAATGGTTCGAATTGTATTACCACCTTTTTTTGGTGGTAGACCAAAGGCTGCAAAATCATAAGTCCCAATAAATAATTGGGCAACGTTTTGCAAATTCTGGATAGAAACAGGAGGCCACACTCTCCACGCAAACCGATCTCGTAAAGGATCTCTGTCAGGTTCGCAGTAAATGCGGTAATGATAGCAACGGGAAATTGCCTGAAAACGGGGATGGAAAAATTCATTTGCCACCTTTACCGCATGTACCGCAATATCCTCTGGCAGATTGGCATTAAGAGCATTTTTAAGGGCTTCAGGTGTATGATTCCATTCAAAATCAAACGCAATAACCTGACCTGAGGCATGCACTCCTGTGTCCGTCCTACCCGCTGCAAAAATTGTCTGACCGTCCCATCCGATTGCTCTCAAGGCATTTTCAAACTCTAATTGCACTGTTCGGGTTTTTCCCTGGCGTTGAAATCCAAAGAAGTCGGACCCATCATAAGCTATTTTTAGTTGGTAACGTGCCATTTCTTCCGGAATTCCCGGAAAAATTATTCTTCCACCAACTCCAATAAAACCATTTCAGCAGCATCACCCAAACGGGGACCGAGTTTGAGAACTCTGGTATAGCCACCTTTGCGGTTACTGAAGCGAGGTGCAATATCATCAAATAATTTTTTTACAATTTCGGGATCATTCCCGAGTCGCGCAGCGACTAAGCGGCGAGCATTGACTTTCTCAATTTCGCTTGCTTCGGCACTATTGCGCGCAACAGTAATCAGACGTTCTGCTTCACCACGAATGGATGCAGCTTTTGCTCGAGTAGTTTGAATTCGTTCATGTTCAAAAAGCTGCCGTATCATGGTTCGGCGAAGTCCTTTGCGTTGGTCGATGGTTCGACCCAGTTTGTATCCTGCTACACGATGACGCATAGTTGCTTACTCCGTCTCATCTTCTTCTTCATCTTGTTGTAGGAAACCTTTTTCAATCATTTTTTGGCGTAACTCATCTAAACTTTTCTCTCCAAAATTGCGAATGGACATGACTGCCTCTTCACCTTTTTCGAGTAAGTCGAGAACATCACCAACAGTGGTTACTCCCGTGCGTTTCAATGAATTGAACACACGGACTGAAAGATCAAGGTTTTCAATAGGTGTCTCAGCAGCTTCACTGGTTAAACGACTTCCACCAGTTGGCTCTTGCTCACTACTAACAACAAATGTTTCTTCCGAAATACCGGAAATGAAGCGCAAATGATCAATGAGAACTTTAGATGCTTCCCCAAGAGCTTTTTCAGGTTCTACTGTACCATTTGTCCAAATTTCCAGTTCCAAACGATCAAAATTTGTACTTTGACCAACTCGGGCTGACCCTACCAAATAGTTGACACGGCGAACCGGGCTATAGATCGCATCCACTGGTAATTCACCAATCGGTAAACGTCCACTACGATCAGAAGCCGGGGAATAACCGCGACCACGTTCTACTGTAAAATCAATTTCCAACCGAGTCTGATTATCGTCAACAGTAAATAAATACAACTCTGGATTCACTACTTCCACTTCAGCCGGTACTTGAATATCCGCTGCCGTGACAACACCTTCTCCGCGAACTTCCAGGTGTAAATGAGCTGAATCAGTATCATGCAGAATTAAGTGTAATTGCTTAATTTGAAGCATCACCTGAATTACGTCTTCCCGCACTCCAGGAATGTCACTGAACTCATGCAGGACATCCGATATACGTACGGAAGTGACCGCTGCTCCATCCAGCGAGGAAAGCAGGACTCGGCGTAATGTATTGCCAAGGGTGACACCGTATCCCCTCTCGAGGGGACTGATGATAAATTTACCGTAATTTCTCGCTTCGGCTTCTCGTTCTACTTTCGGCGTTACCATACTACTTAAGGCGCACACGTTTCACCCCTTCCAGATAACTCAGTGAACTCATAATTAATTCTCATTAGCGTGAGTAATACTCAACAATCAACTGTTCGTCAAGCGTTCCGTCGATTTCAGCTCGTTCTGGGAAGCGAGTGATTTTACCAGTCATTTTTCCCAAATCTCGATCTATCCATAAGGATGACGCTCTTTTTTCGGCAACTGCAGCCATATCTTTGAAGAAATCAAGTTTTGCTGAACCGTCCCGCAATTTAACAACATCTCCAACTTTCAAGATCATGGAAGGGATGTCAGCTTTGATATCGTTTACAACGAAATGACCGTGGTTGACCAGTTGACGTGCCTGACTTCGGCTATCAGCCAGTCCCAGGCGATAAACAACATTATCGAGACGCAGTTCCAGCATTTGAAGCAAGTTCAAACCTGTCAAACCACGTTTTTTCAAGGCGTCTGAATAATAACGTCGGAATTGACGTTCCAGAACACCATATGTGCGGCGAGCACGTTGTTTTGCGCGTAATTGGCGTGAATAGTCAGAGCCTCTTTCAGAACGAGCTGATTGAGCACGACCATGCAAACCAGGCGCATAATTACGTTTCTCTAATGCACATTTTGGACTGAAGCAGCGCGCACCTTTTAGGTAGAGTTTTTCTCCTTCGCGCCGACATAATTTACATACCGGACCGGTATATCTTGCCATAACTACCCTCTCTTATTTTATTTAGACGCGGCGTTTCTTCGGTGGCCGGCAACCGTTGTGGGGTACCGGGGTAATATCTGCGATTGATCGGACTTTTATGCCCATGCCTTGAATGGCACGAATGGCAGATTCACGACCAGGACCAGGACCTTTGATAATCAAGTCCACTTCCTGAACACCCATTTGTTGAGCAGTTTTCAGTGCTTGTTCAGCCGCTAAACGTGCTGCAAATGGAGTGCTTTTACGAGAACCTTTAAAACCCGATGATCCAGAACTCGCCCAACAAACTGTGTTTCCCTGTAAATCAGATACAGTCACAATTGTGTTGTTGAAGGAAGCAAAAATATGCACCGATGCGGTGGATAATTGTCGCTTCACTTTTCGAGCCGAAGCAGAGCGTCTAGCTGTTCTTACGTTTTGAGCCATATTTCCTCACTAACCTCTTATTTCAGTTCTCATCATAAAACCTGTACGGAGAATGATTGGGGTGCCGCGGTATGTAAGAGGGGTTCTACCTATCCCAATCTTCGATCCATTCAGGATTATTTCTTGGTTGCGCCTCTACGTCGGCCACGACCAGCAACTGTACGCTTAGGTCCCTTGCGAGTACGAGCGTTTGTGCGTGTTCGTTGACCACGAACGGGCAGGTTACGTCTGTGGCGTAATCCACGATAACAGCCAATTTCAACCAACCGTTTGATATTCATCTGCACGGCACGTCTTAAATCACCTTCTACTACAAAGTTTTTGGCTATGTATTCACGAAGCAAGTTTGCATCGTCTTCAGTGAGATCACGTACACGTGTATCCGGGTTTACCCTAGTGGATGCTATTATTTCTTTAGCACGAGTAGGTCCAACACCATATATATAGGTTAAGGCAACTTCAATGCGCTTATTGCGCGGTAAATCTACACCTTCAATTCTCGCCATAAGTCCTCTTAGCCCTGTCGCTGTTTATGCTTTGGGTTCTCGCAGATCACAATTAATCTGCCATGTCTTTTAACAATTTTGCACTTAGTGCATCTTTTTTTAATCGATGGTGATACTCTCATCACAACTCCTCAATACCTTGCTAATTTACAGCCAAAGCCGCAATTATACCTCTACTTAGTTTTTTCGTCCAGGCTTACTTCCATCTTCTAACAGCGTTAGAATGACGGGTCCATCTTCTGTTATTGCCACAGTATGCTCAAAATGAGCGGTTAAAGATCGATCAGCTGAAATCACTGTCCATTGATCTTTCAGAACTCGTGTCGCCGGGGTTCCTACTAATACCATGGGTTCTAATGCAATGGTCATCCCGGGACGAAGTAATATTCCTCTTCCCTGAATTCCATAATTTGGAACCTGAGGTCCCTCATGCATTTCCCTTCCCACACCATGCCCCGTATACTCCCTGGTGACAAAAAAGCCTTTTGACTCAACAAAGGATTGAATGGATGCAGATACATCACCTACCCGATTTCCAGGTTTCATGTTCTTAATACCCACGTACAAAGATTCCTCTGTCACCATTAATAGTTTACGAGCAATTTCAGAAATTTCTCCGACAGGCACAGTGATCGCTGAATCTGCTACAAATCCTTCATATACTGTTCCACAGTCGACTGAGACAACATCACCTTCTTTGAGTACTCTTTTCCCTGGAATGCCATGTACTAATTCTTCATTAATACTGATGGTTGTACTCGCAGGGTAAGGATACGCTCCGGGGTAATTGTAGAATGGTGAATAGACACCATATTTTTTGAGAACGGTTTCAGCTGCTTCATTTAATTCCGCAGTTGTCACTCCAGCTTGCGCTAAATCCGCCACGGCTTGTAATGCTTCAGCATTGATCTTACCTGCTGTCCGCATTAATTCAAGTTCTTTTTTGGATTTAATGGTGATTTGCCGTTCCCAGGACATCATTAGAGAGTTCTCCTGTGAATCGAATCAATCAATTGGGAAGTGACTTTCTCAATTGCTTGAGTACCATCAATTTCAATCAATAAATTGTTTTTCTGATAGTAATCAATCAATGGAGAAGTCTGTTCCCAATATACATCGATTCTCTTTTTCACCGTCTCAACTTTGTCATCTGCCCGTTGGTATAATTCGCTTTGATCTTTATCACAAATTCCAGGTTCATGCGGGGGATTAAATTTCTCATGATAGACAAATCCACAGGTTGGGCAAGTCCAACGACCACTCAATCTTTCAATCAAGACTTCCGCTGGAACATTTATGTAAGGCACACAATCAATCTTTTGATTGTCTTTTCTTAACATCATGTCCAAAGCTTCAGCCTGGTTTGGTGTCCGTGGAAATCCATCCAGGAGGGCTCCATTATTGCAATCTGAACGACGTAAGCGTTCCTGGATCATAGCAATGGTTACATCATCCGGGACTAGAGCACCCCGATCCATAAATGTTTGAGCTAATTTCCCGAGTTCTGTTTGGTTTTTCAAATTTTCTCGAAAAATATCGCCGGAAGAAATATGGGCAAGATTCATAGTCTTGGAAATGATTTGTGCCTGTGTTCCTTTTCCCGCTCCGGGAGGTCCGAGTAATACAATAAACTTAGCCATCCTTTATTCCCCTGATTAACCTTTGATTAGACTTTCTTCATACCCATGAAGCTTCAACTCAGTTTCGATAATGTTGAAGGTATCACGGACAACACCGACTACGATCAGTAAACCAGCAGAATTAATGAGGAACAAGCTTGCTCCACCTATGCTCTGTGGCAACACCAAACTTACGATGTATGGTAACACTGCAACAATACCAAGAAATAAAGCTCCCGGGAATGTGATACGTCTTTGTACTTTTGTTAGATATTTCTGTGTAGGTGCTCCACGTAAGACACCAGGAATTTGAGCTCCCTGCCGTTTTAAGTTGTCACCATAATTCTGTTGAGCAAAAAGTACATCCGTGTAGAAGAAAGTAAACAGCACTACCATAAAGAAGAACATGATTGCATATGCAATACTTTGCCCGTTGAATAAGTTGTATACTCCAGTTGAGAAACTCGCTACCCAGGTTGTTTTACTATTCATAAAATAGGAAGCTAAAATCGCTGGGAAGGTAATAATGGATTGAGCAAAAATCAACGGGATCATGCCAGCCATGTTCACCATTAATGGCAAATTGCTACGTACGGGCATCGACATGCGGCTGCCAATCCGTCTTCCTGGGAAGAGCACTGGCACATGCCGACGACCTTGTTGGACAAACACAATGGCAAAAATAGTCAAAACCAGGATGACAATCGTCACCAGGAATAACCACCAACCATTTTGTTGATCAGAGAACAAACGAACCAGGTTAGCCGGAATTTGAGCAACAATACCTGCGAAGATAATCAAGGATAATCCTTGCTTCGGGATACCATACTCAGAAATCAACTGACCCAGCCAGATTCCAAACATCGTTCCTGCCATCATACTAACCAGAATGGTTAATGTTGGAATTGCATTCCCTGCAGCGAAACCAAACTGGAATGTCAGTACAGACTGACCGCCCAATTGTTGAGCCATGGAATTAAAGATGTTGATTTGGCCAACTGCAGAAAGTAAAGCCATGGGAACTGTCAGTATTACTGTCCAGCGCTCCATCCATTTTTGACCTTCGCGTGGATTTTCTTTCATCTTCGCTTCCAATGCTGGAATGATCGGAACTAATAATTGGAGAATAATTTGCGCTGTAATGTAAGGATAAACACCCATTGCCAAAATGGAAAAATTGGAAATGGTTCCACCTGATAACAGGTCCAGCAATCCTAATAGATTACCAGCTGCCCCACCCTGGCTGACTAACCCTGCAATCACCTCGCGGTTAATTCCAGGAACCGGCACGTTGGCTGCCAACCGGTAAATGACCAGTAACAGCAAAGTCATCAGTAATTTCTTACGAATATCCTCAGATTTGAATAAATAGCGCCAAGCGGACCGTTTCATGTGTTGGTCTCCTTTAAAGATTGCAATTAAGCAATCAATTCCACTTTACCACCAGCCGCTTCAATTTTTTCTTGAGCGGTTTTAGTAACACGTTGAACTTTCACAACCAATGGGACTGAAATCTCACCACGACCTAATACTACGACTGGATTGCCATTCTTGTGTAAAAGATTCAATTCAGCCAATTTCTCAGGTGTGATTTCAGCATTAGCTTCGAATTTTGCTAATTGACTGAGGTTGATTTCGTTATATTCAACACGATTTGGTGGGGTGAAACCTTCACCACGCATGAACGGAAGACGACGGTAAAACGGGAGGTTTCCACCCTGACGATAAAGGTGACCACCTTCACCCGATCGGGAATTTTGACCTTTTATACCTTTACCGGCTGTCTTACCCTGGCCCGCAGAAATACCACGTCCAACTCTTTTGCGAGATTTTCGGGAACCTTCATTGGGGATAAGATCATTCAGTTTCATTCTTCCACCTGCTCTTCAACTAAAACGAGATGATTCACTTTTGATAACATTCCACGTAATGTAGGAGTATCCTCTTGAACCACCATTTGATGCAATTTTCGTAAGCCCAATGCACGGACTGTTGCTTTATGACGCTCTGAATAACCGATTGCACTCTTAACAAGGGTAATTCGCAGCATTTTCTTTTTTTCTTCAACTTTTTTCTTAGGCATTCTTCCTCCGTTCCCAGAAAGGCAACATTTCTTTTGTGGTTTTTCCACGTCGATTTGCCTCTTCTTCTGGTGATTTCAATTGATCCAGAGCGTCGAAAGTAGCCTTGACTACGTTGAGAACATTTGCACTTCCCAGGGATTTTGTCAGGATGTCACGAATTCCAGCGGCTTCCAAAACTGCACGAACGCCACCAGCAGCGATAACACCAGTACCTCGAGATGCAGGTTTCAACATTACTTTTGCACCCGCCACTTGACCATTAACAACATGGGGAATGGTTGTGCTATAGGTCGCGACTGATCTCATATTTTTATGAGCCCGTTCGGTTGCCTTGCGCATCGCATCCGGAACAGCGTTGGCTTTACCAACACCCAAACCAACACGACCATTATTATCACCAGCGACAACCGCTACACGGAATTGGAATCTACGACCACCTTTTACAACTTTGGCTACACGGGCGATTTCAATTACGCGTTCATCATATTGTTGTTGTTCCATACTAAGAAATTCTTTCTTTTCCATATGTCAGGCCCTTTCCTTTCCTAAAACTCCAAGCCAGCCTCGCGGGCTGCCTCTGCGAGAGCCTTGACTCGGCCGATGTAGCGAAAACCACCACGATCGAAAACGACTTGAGTGATTCCTTTTTCTTTCGCACGTTCTGCCACCAGCTTACCAACCAGGCGAGATTTTTCAGTCTTGGTTTTACCATCAACCTGACCACGCAGTGCGTGATCAATACTTGAAGCAGCTGCCAATGTATGACTAGCTACATCATCAATCACCTGGGCGTAAATTTCTTCATTACTGCGAAAAACAGCCAAACGAGGGCGTTCTGCATTACCACTGATAAATTTACGCACACGTGCATGTCTTCGCAAACGTTGTTCTTTACGACTCAGCTTTGCCATTTACGTTCACCTACTCTATTTCTTTCCAGATTTTCCAGCTTTGCGGCGAATTCTTTCACCCTGATAGAATAAACCTTTACCTTTGTAAGGTTCAACTGGGCGAATCTTGCGAATATTTGCCGCAACCTGACCGACATGCTGTTTGTCAAATCCCATCACTTTGATCAAACCAGCGCGGGTATCAACTTCAAAACTAATACCAGCAGGTGGTTCAACTTCTTTTGGATGTGAATAACCGACATACAACACCAGGTTCTTTCCATTCATTTCAGCGCGGTAACCAACGCCTTGAACCTGTAAGACAACAGTGAAGCCTTCGCTAACACCCGTTACCATATTTTGAATTAATGCCCGGGTTGTTCCATGCAATGATCGATATGGAGCGTCTTCAGCCAGGCGGGTAACAATTATTTCGTTACCTTCTTGTTCAATTTTTACCTCAGGATTGAATTGGTATTCCAATTCACCCTTCGGACCTTTTACATGAACAAGCAGTCCATTGACTTTGACTTCCACACCAGCCGGAACAGAGACCGGTAAACGTCCTATACGCGACACGTTCTACCTCCTTGACTTCCGGGATTACCAGACTTTACAAAGGATCTCGCCACCAACATTAAGTTGGCGAGCGCGTTGCCCTGTCATCACACCTTTCGGTGTGGAAAGAATGGAAATTCCCATTCCTGAGAGAACCCATGGAATGTCTTGTTTCTTTGTATAGTATCGACGACCTGGGCGACTTACACGCTCTAACCCAGAGATCACCGGTCGTTTAAAACGACGTTCACCAACATATTTCAACTTGACTCTTAATGTTGCCAAGTAGGGCTTTTCACCTTCAACCACTTCGTAGTCCTCAATGTAGCCCTCTTCCTTCAGGATTTTTGCGATTTCCACTTTCATTGTTGAATTAGGCATCGCAACTGCTGCCTGTTGGATCATCAAACCATTGCGAATACGGGTCAGCATATCGGCAATTGGATCGTTAACACTCATGCTAATACCTCCACTTGAGAACTACCAGGAAGATTTCTTCACGCCTGGGATTTGACCTTCCAGCGATAATTCGCGGAAACAAATACGACACAGACCAAATCGACGAATATACCCACGAGGGCGACCGCAACGAGAACAGCGATTGCGTACCTGCACGGAGAACTTTCGACGTTTTTCACGATATTCCATACACTTCTTTGCCATATTAGTCCTTTCTGAATGGCATGCCTAATAAAGCTAACATCAATCGAGCTTGATCATCAGAATTTGCGGTTGTTACAATTGTGATTTCCAATCCACGGACTTTGTCAACTTTATCAAAGTCAATTTCAGGGAAAATTAATTGTTCTCGCAAACCGAGGGTGTAATTTCCGCGACCATCGAATGAATCAGCTGAAATTCCACGGAAGTCACGTACACGAGGAAGAGCAATGTTAACCAAGCGATCAAGGAATGACCACATGCGATCTCCACGTAACGTTACTTTTGCACCAATTTCTCGACCTTCACGAAGCTTGAAAGCAGCAATACTTTTAGAAGCTTTGGTAACGACAGGTTGTTGCCCGGTAATGGCTCTCAAATCATTTACGGCTGCATCCAGGGATTTGGGATTATCTAAAGCTTCTCCCATTCCAATGTTGACAGAAATTTTAGTGATTCGAGGTAATTCATTCGGGTTTTGTAAACCTAAATCCTTCATCAAAACAGGCGCAACTTCATTAGTATATTTTTCTCTTAATACATTCATTTTCTAGCTCCCAGCTGGCCTATTCATCAATTAAGGCATTACATTTTTTACAAATTCTGGACTTCTTTTCACCTTGTTCTGATTTTCCTACACGCGTTGGTTTTCCACATTTTGGACATACCAACATTACATTGGAAATATCAATCGATGATTCGAAGCGTACCATACCAGGGTTAATGGTTCGGCCTTGTGACTGAACTTGTTTTTGGTGTTTACTGCGTAGGTTTACGCCTTGTACTACCACACGATTATCTTCAGTCAAAACTTTGATAACCTCACCTTTTTTCCCTTTATCTTCTTCGCGACCGGTAACAACGATTACTGTATCGCCTTTACGAATTTTTGTACTCATCGGCTTTTCTCCTACCATTTTCCTAAAGTACTTCCGGAGCCAGTGATACAATCTTCATATAGCCCTTTTCACGTAATTCACGTGCAACTGGCCCAAAGATACGGGTCCCTTTTGGATTCTGTGTTTCGCCATCTAATATCACGGCAGCATTATCATCAAAGCGGATGGTTGAACCATCTTCCCGTCGCCATTCTTTTGAACAACGTACGATGACTGCTTTGACGACATCGCTTTTCTTAACAGAGCCTTGTGGTGCAGCAGATTTAACAGTAGCAACAACAATATCACCAACTCTGCCGTAATGGACCACTGATCCACCCATCACATGGATAACCAGAAGTTCCTTTGCTCCGGTATTATCAGCAACCTTGAGTCTAGATTCTTGCTGGATCATACCTATTCTCCTTCAACAATCTCACCAGCGCCAGCTGGTTCTCCGGTTTTACGGACGATTGATTGCACAACCCAGCGTTTTTCACGTGAAAGCGGGCGGCTTTCCACAATTTCGACCTTATCTCCAATGCTGCATCCTAATTCATCATGTGCTTTATAGCGTTTTTTGCTATGAACCACTTTTTTATAAAGAGGATGTCGAAAAGAGCTTGTGACTTCAACAATCACGGTCTTCATCATCTTGTCGCTGGTGACAACACCTGTTAATCGACGTCGACTATTCATGCTTTACCTTCCTTGGTTCGCTCAGCTTCACGCTCATGGAGAATTGTCTCAAATTGAGCAATCTGTCGTCGAACTCTTTTTAATCGACTCGTATCTGTCAGCTGACCAGTTACAACTTGAAATCTCAAGTTCATTAATTCCTGGCGTGTATCATCGATACGGCTACGAATTTCCTCATCAGACATATTTCGAATATCAGCTGTTTTCATCATTCTTGCTCTCCTGCCACTTCTTCAGTGCGGCCAATCACTTTTGTTTTGATAGCAAACTTATAGCTTGCTTGTTTCAAAGCATGAATTGCTGCATCTTCCGGCACACCAGCTAATTCGAACATCACACGACCTGGTCGGACAACCGCCACCCAATATTCCACATTACCTTTGCCTTTACCCATACGGGTTTCGGCTGCTTTTTTGGTATATGGTTTATCAGGGAAGATTCGGATCCATACCTTACCACGTCGTTTCATATAACGCACAATCGCTCTACGGGCAGCCTCAATTTGTCGGGCTGATACATAACCAGGTTCAAGAGCTTGTAAACCGAATTCACCGGTTAGTAACTCTGCACCTCGTAATGCTTTTCCGCGCATACGACCACGCATTTGCTTACGCCATTTAACACGTTTTGGCATCAACATAGTAATAATTCTCCTTACTACTCACTAACGTATACGCCTTCGGTGCGTTCAAATTTCTCTTCCGCATCGGGCATTACGTCGCCTTTGTAAATCCATACTTTGATACCGATTTGACCGTAAGTAGTCAAGGCTTCATATCGGGCAAAATCAATGTCAGCACGCAAGGTCTGTAATGGAACACGACCTTCACGCAGCCAGACAGTACGCGCCATTTCAGCACCAGCTAAACGACCAGATACCTGGATTTTGCAACCTTTGCCACCTTGTCGAATTGCCTGGCTGATCGCACGTTTCATAGCACGACGATAAGCAACTCTACGTTCAATCTGCCCAGCGATGTTTACTGCCACCAGGAAAGCGTCTACATCCGGATTTTTGATTTCTTTGATATCCAGATCAACTTTTTGCCCGGTTAAAGTTTCCAAATCACCACGGACTTTCTTGACATTATCACCTTTACGACCGATCAAAATGCCTGGTTTCGCTGTGTGAACAATCACGCGAATTTTGCTAGGGAACCGTTCGATCTCAATACGAGATACACCAGCTTTTACTGAGTACTCTTCCAGCATCTTACGAATTGCCAGATCCTGATTCAAGTGCTCCCCATAGTTGTTATTTTTCGCAAACCAGCGAGCTTCCCAGGGCTGAATGATGCCCAATCGGTAACCTATCGGATGAACTTTTCGACCCATATTATCTCCTACATTTCCTTTGTTAACTTATGATCCACCGGGTCTTATTTCCGTTCGCGTAAAACCACATTTACATGTGATGTTCGACGCAAAACCGGCTTGAACCGACCACGAGCACCAAATCTTCGCCATCGACGGGTTGGTGCTTCGTCAGCTGTAATCATATAAACAAATAAGTCATCCCGGCTAATACCGAAATTTTCTTCCGCGTTGGAAACTGCTGAGGTTAACAATTTTTCAACAGGTTTGGCTGCACTTTTTTGTAAAAACTTCAACAAATTGATTGCTTCCACCACAGATTTTCCACGCACGGTGTCCACCACCAGGCGAACTTTTTGCGCAGAAATCGGTAAATAGCTTAATTTTGCACGAATGTCAGTTGCCATATCTTATCTCCCTTTTGAAGATTTTTCAGCAACATGACCGCGGAAAGTTCGGGTTGGTGCGAACTCACCCAGACGATGACCTACCATGTTCTCAGTGATATAAATTGGAACATGTCGGCGACCATCATGCACCGCAATGGTGTGACCCAACATTTGGGGGAAAATCACACTTGCGCGGCTCCAGGTGCGAACCACTTTTTTCTCTCCACGGGCATTCATTTGCTCAATTTTCTTTAATAATTTTGGCTCAATAAATGGCCCTTTTTTCAACGATCGAGACATAATTATCCTCTCAAACCTTTAGCATCTATCTATCCGCGTTTACCGCTTGAACGACGACGAACGATGTATTTGTTCGTGCTTTTATTCCGGCGGGTCTTGTATCCCAATGTTGGTTTACCCCACGGAGTTTTAGGTCCGGACATACCAACAGGTGAACGACCTTCACCACCACCATGTGGATGGTCCTTCGGAGACATCGCTGTACCACGTACAGAAGGGCGGATACCTAAATGGCGCTTGCGTCCAGCTTTTCCCAGTTTGATGTTTTTGTGATCCAGGTTTCCTACCTGCCCCACTGTGGCAAAGCATACCTGACGCACTAAACGAACCTCACCAGATGGCAAACGAACTTGAGCAAAATCGCCTTCTTTTGCCAGTAACTGAGCTGCAGCACCTGCAGACCTAACCATTTGACCACCACGGCCTTCCTTAAGTTCCACATTATGTATCATGGTTCCCAGAGGAATACGAGAAATGGGCAAACTATTACCAGGTCGAATATCTGCTTCTGAACCTGAGACAACTGTATCACCAACCTTTAACCCGACTGGGGCCAAGATGTAGCGTTTCTCACCATCGATGTAAGTCAATAAAGCGATGCGAGCGGTGCGGTTAGGATCATATTCAATCGCGCTGACTGTAGCTGGGACATTAAACTTATCACGTTTGAAATCAATCAAGCGGATATAACGTTTTTGTCCACCACCACGGTGACGTACTGTAATACGACCGTATGCGTTGCGGCCTGAATGAGCTTTACGAATTACGATTAATGATCGTTCAGGTTTTGTTTTGGTGATTTCTTCAAAACTGTACCCGGTCATGTTTCTTTGACCTGGGGTTACTGGTTTATAAATCTTGATAGCCATTATTCAACCCCTTCAAAAATCGCAATACTGTCTTCTGGTGCAAGAGTAACAATAGCTTTTTTGTAGCCAGGATTGCGTACTGCTAATCTGCGGCTACGAGCTCTTCGGGTTCGTTTGGCTGGAACATTAATAATATTGACATTCACAACTTTCACATCGAAGATTTGTTCAACTGCATCTTTTACCATTGTGCGGGTTGATTCACCAGCTACTTCAAAGACGTATTGATGTAATTTGTTTACCTGGTAATTGGTTTTTTCTGTCACCAAAGGACGGCGGAGAACTTCGTAAATAATTGTCATTTTTTCCTCCTACCTACCCCAGAAAACTTTCTACAACACTCAGAGACGCTAATGGAAATACAATTTTCTTGTATTTCATCAGGTCACGGATATTGATGTAATTTGCCAAAAGAACTTTGGTACCTGGGAGGTTATTACTTGTGCGAATTACCTCTTCGAAGGTAGCTTTTTCCGGAATGAGAACCAATGCGGATTCCTGACCAACCAAATTGTTCAGAACTCCAGCCATAACACGGGTTTTTGCTTCCGGTAATATCAATTCATCAATTACCACAATTGCATTCTCTGAAGCTTTTACAGACAGTGCAGAACGCAGAGCAGCTCGACGCATTTTTCTTGGCATTGCTTGAGCGTATGAACGTGGATGGGGAGTATGGATGCGGCCACCACCTTTCCACTGCGCAGCACGAATTGAACCCTGGCGAGCACGCCCTGTACCTTTTTGACGCCATGGTTTACGACCACCACCAGCAACTTCATTACGAGTTTTGGTGTCACTTGTACCAAGCCGAGCGTTTGCCATCTGGCGAACGAATGCCTGGTGCATTAAATCTACGTTTATGGGGGCTTCAAAGATTGCTGGGGATAATTCCACAGTTTTTACCTTTTTACCCTCAATGTTTAAGACATCTACTTGCATAGTCTCTCAGCTCCTTAGTTCTTTCGTGCCTCTTTGACCAGCACCACCCCACCTCGTGGTCCAGGCACTGATCCGCGCACACCAATCAGATTGCGTTCTGCATCTAACAGAACCACTTTCAAGTTTTGCGCTGTTACCCGCTCATCACCCATGTGACCTGGGCCTCGTGAGCCTTTATAGACACGACCTGGAGTCGTTCCTGCACCTCTTGATCCGGGAGCACGATGGCGATCTGATTGACCATGGGTTTTTGGACCACCACGGAAACCATATCGTTTAACACCACCCTGAAAACCTTTACCTTTAGAGGTACCGACTACATCAACAAACTCGCCAACCGTAAAGACATCAACAGACAATTTATCGCCTTCATTTACCGCAGGTGTTTTAACGCGAAATTCGCGCAAAAACTTGAGAGGTGGTAAATTCATGTTATTGCGATTCAAATGCCCTTTTTGTCCGTTGGTCAAGCGTTTGGGTTTTACCTCGCCATATCCCAGTTGCACAGCAACGTAGCCATCACGTTCTGGTGTACGTACCTGGGTAACATAGCAAGGCCCAGCTTCGATTACTGTTACCGGCACTGCGGCACCATTTTCATCGAAAATCTGGGTCATACCGATTTTCTTGCCAATTAGCCCTTTCAACATATCAGTTTTTCTCCTTGTTTAGTAAATTGCCAGGACTGTCAGCTTGGGCTAAGCTGCATCATCCCCGAATGCTGGGCAGTAAGTTGTTCGCTGCAAAACTCCGCATTTTTTCCAGTTCGCTCACAAAACAACTCTTACACAGCCTAAACGAAGCAGGTTTCGAGAAACCCGCAACCTTTCAAATATAACATATTTCTTACATTTTGAGAAGGATAGCGATCTTGATTGCCATCCTTCTCTGGTTTGTGTTGCTAATTTAAGGTACTTAAAAGAATTAAATCTTTATTTCAATATCGACGCCAGCAGGCAAATTTAATCGCATCAGCATGTCAATTGTTTTTGAATCTGGTTCCAAAACATCAATCAGACGATTGTGAGTACGAATCTCAAAGTGTTCATGGGAGTCTTTATCAATGAATGTTGAACGACGCACGGTGAAACGTTCTTTTTTGGTAGGAAGCGGAACAGGTCCCACAACTTTTGCACCAGATCGTTCAGCAGTATCGACAATGCGTTTTGCTGATTGATCAAGAACTCGATGATCATATGCCTTAAGACGAATACGAATACGTTGTTTTGCCATTTAACACCTACTGTAAAATTTTTGTGATAACGCCAGCGCCTACGGTCAGACCACCTTCGCGGATAGCGAATTTTGAGCCCTGCTCCAATGCCACCGGGACGATCAGTTCGACCATCATGTTGACGTTGTCACCTGGCATAACCATTTCCACACCTTCTGGCAGGGTGATCGACCCGGTTACATCCATCGTGCGGATGTAGAATTGGGGGCGATATCCCGGGAAGAATGGTTTGTGGCGTCCACCTTCATCACGGCGTAATACGTATACTTCGGCCATGAATTTGGTATGGGGGGTGATGCTGCCCGGTTTAGCTATAACCATTCCACGTTCAACATCATCGCGGTTGATTCCGCGCAGTAATAAGCCTAAGTTGTCTCC
>DAOUGX010000002.1:0-2003 GCA_034428855.1 Anaerolineaceae bacterium
CCCTGGTAGTTTAACATCACCCACGGGGTCAGGTCGGGGCCGGATGGCCAGCAGAAGGCACCCCCGCGTTTCCCTTTGCGCACTTCACTGTCCAGGTGATTTTGGGCGAAAACCCGTTCTGCCAGGTCAGCAAATTTTGGGTCAAAGGCTTTAAAGGCATCCAGTACTAATTCGGTAGCGGAATCAAAAGCATACGCCTTGTCCGATTTGACAACCGGGGCATAGACATCATAGCGGCGCAGTTTTTCCATACCAATTAATTTGGCTTTCAGACGGAAGAAACGCTGAAACACGCTGGCGTTTTTCTGACAAACATCCAGCAGGGTATCCACCACCTCATTAGGGATATCATTTATCAGGTTGCGGGCAGCTATCGGGGAGGCGTGTTTGCGTAAATTGACCTGCTCATTACGCCAATCACGTACCAGTGTCTGGTAAATCTGACCCAAAATCGAGCCATCATCGCCGTAAACCTTGTAAAGTTCCTGGTACGCTCTGGCACGAAGGTCGGGATCGGCCGTGCGCACATACATCATCAGCTGTCCGCGGGTCAGCTCTTTCACCTCACCATCCACCTCCAGCTTGAAAACGTAGCGGTTGGTCAGGGATGAGTACACCATTTGCAAAGCACTCTGCCCGGTGACATTTTTGATGTTGATGATCTTTTCTTCCGGTTCGCTCAGTGTATGCGGGATGAAGAGACGCATGGCTTCCAGCCAGTAAGCATAATCTCCGCTTCCTGCTACCAATTCCCTGGCTTTCGCTTCGGGTAAGGCTTTCCACCACAGGTTGAAGAACAAAATGCGGTTGGACATCTCTGCAACGAACTGCTCCACCTTCGCCATCAGGTTTTGTGCTACCTGGTTCTGCGTATCCTCAGAGAAGTAAAGGCCGGCAAAGGTGTATATCTTCTGGCCTAAAGCTGTGTTTTTATCCAATTCTTTCATAATCGATAGAAATGTTTCCAGGCTGATGTCATCCGTCAACTCAGCACGACGTTTTTCTAATACCTCCACCTGTTTTTCCAGTTCGGAAAAAGCCGCTTCCAATTCAGCTGATTTGGGACCGGGAAATAAATCTCCCAGGCTCCAGCGGGTTTGTTGATATGTCATGATTCCAGATCTCCTTTTTCTGATAGATATTCACGTAATTGTTGTCGTAAACGATCAATCGGATAGCGTTTGCCTTTGGTTTCATCCTGATAATACCAGGCTGTCCATCCATTGACCGGTCCATTCTTTAATTGGCGTCCAAGCTGGTGAATCGATCCACGATATCCATTCAGCACCAATGATCCATCTGCCATCACCTGAGCAGCCAGATCACTATTTTCGCCAAAAAACAAAGTGGTGCCAGGTTTCAAAAAACCATTCTCAATTAATTCTCCGAACGGTAATCGCGGTTCACGGCGAGGGTTGATTTGTGATAGTAAGAAATCTTCTCCCAGGGGGGTTACATTGGCAATTCGTTCGCTGGCAATCCGCACATATGTTTCTTCACGCTCAATCCCTATAAATCGTCGGCGTAATAGACGTGCCGCTGCTCCGGTTGTGCCACTGCCAAAGAACGGATCCAGGATCAGATCCCCTTCATTGGTGCAGACCTGCAATACCCGATACAACAGTGCTAATGGCTTCTGGGTGGAATGAGCGCGGGAACCATTTTCCTTCAACCGTTCCTTACCGCTGCAACGCGCAAAGTACCAGTCACTGCGCATCTGCAGGTCATCATTCATCATCTTCAGGCTGTGATGATTGAAGGTATAGGGTGCCCCCCGTTGCTTTTGCGCCCAGATCAGCGTCTCGTGTGCATTGGTCAATCGCACCCCTCGGAAATTAGGCATCGGATTGGATTTGATCCAAATGACATCATTAAGGATCCAATAGCCCAAATCCTGGATGATTGCGCCGACGCGGTAGATGTTGTGGTAACTACCTATTACCCAGATGGTTCCATTGGGTTTCAGAATGCGGTGGGCTGCTTCCAGCCAATCACGGGTGAAG
>DAOUGX010000003.1:0-1564 GCA_034428855.1 Anaerolineaceae bacterium
TATCCTTCAGCAAATAACCCCGCGCACCAGCCTGGAGTCCTTTTAACATTAATTCATCTTCATTGAAGGTCGTTAAAATTACGACGGCAATTTCCGGCATTTGGTCTCGTAACTGTTCGATAGCCGTTAGCCCATCCATTCCAGGCATCCGTAAATCCATCAGTACTACATCCGGACGGTGAATTGCACATAAATGCACCGCTTCCGCCCCATCCGATGCTTCGGCAATAATTTCAAAATCAACTTCAGTCTCCAGGATCAAACGCAATCCCTGACGAATGATCAAATGATCATCGGCGATGAGTAATCGGATCATACAGGAATCCTCATTTCCAACCGGGTACCTCCACCAAGGTTGCTTATAATCTGCAGCTTACCGCCCGATTGGCGCATACGTTCATGCATGCCCAACAATCCATAATGACCTGAGGGAATCGTTTGTGGGTCAAATCCTTTTCCATCATCCTCCACCAGGACAATTAATTCATCCATTTCTTCGGTTACCCGCACGAACACATGCTTTGCCTGCGCGTGTTTACCAATATTGGTAAGCGCTTCGGACACATTCCGAACGATCGTTTCCCGAATTTTTTCTGAAATTTCTGAATTTTCATTTACTTCAATTTCACAAGGGATATCGGTAGCGTGTTGAAAGTGAGTCATTTCCATCCGCAAAGCGGTTTCCAGATTGTTCGTTTGGTTACGTCTGAGATCATCGATGGCATTACGTGCATCTGCCAGGGTATTACGAGCCTGTTCCATGGCAGAAGAGACGATTGACCTGGCTCTCTCTATTCGGTTGTTCGCCAGATGTGCATCTGTTGCTTCCAGTTGTAGAATGATCCCGGTCAAACCCTGTGAGAGGGTGTCATGAAGTTCACGTGCCATGCGCTGGCGTTCGTTAGCAATTGTCAAATCTTCTACCTGGGCAGCATATTGGCTCAATTGCTGGTTTGCCTTTTCCAGTTCAGCAGCTAAAGCCTGTGCCTGCTCTCGCGCGTCGGTTTGCCGGCGGTATAAAATCACATAAATCACCACAAAAATAATCACTGGAATTACACCAATCAGCATCCAGCTGGTTGATCCCACATTCATAATATTTCGTAAATTGAAATATGCCAGAGCCAGGTAGTATAATGCAGCGATCAGTGCTGCCCTGGATAACCCCAGCATTCCTATTACTTCGCCAAATAAAGCCATAAAAACACCGATGATGATGCCTTCATTTGCAGCCATCCAGCAGATAACAAAACCTATTACACCTTGCAGGATGATGTAAGCAATTGTCCATTTTGGTTTCTTCATTGCTTTCTCGTTCTGCCAATGGAAGACAATATGCATTGCCATCAGAAAAGTAAAAATAACCAGTTGCCAGGATTGTCGCAATTCTGGTTTCTGACTCAACGAGACCGCATACATGATCACCATGACCATAGTCAGGAACCACATAAATAGTCTCGGATCTTTTTCAACGTTCTGGGAGGTAAATGGGTTTTTTGAGTCTTTGAGCATGTCTGAATTGTATAGGATTTTGAAAAACATTACTATTGGCCAGCAGGACATT
>DAOUGX010000004.1:0-2037 GCA_034428855.1 Anaerolineaceae bacterium
ATGGAGCAGGAACGGAAGGAACTGCAACAGGTTTAATTGCATAAAGAAAAAACTGAAGGCTGCCTGGGTTTGAAAAGGCAGCCTTTCATCAATCACCACAATAGAACATATGTTTTACTTTATAATAATATAAAATCATTATTAATACACCCAACGAATGGGCAAAAACGAATTAGCTAAAAATTGTTGATCATTACAGTCGACGATTTTTAGCTTTCATTAAAAATCCAATAAGGAGATTATTATGATTTCAGAAACAGATATTTTCTTGCGATTAGGGATCGCCTTTGTTTTAGGAGCAGTGATTGGATTTGAGCGTGAGTACGATAACCAGCCAGCCGGATTGCGCACCAATATCATTCTGGTGATGGGTTCTGCGTTAGCTATGATCATATCCGTCACCCTGGCCAGCAAATATCAGCCAGTACCCGGTGCGCCAGGTGATCCGGCGCGTCTGGCTGCCCAGGTTATTTCTGGTGTTGGGTTCCTGGGTGCAGGAGCGATTTTACATGCCGGTGTGACTATTCGTGGTTTGACGACTGCAGCCACGATCTGGACCATGGCTATCGTAGGACTGGCGGTTGGTGCTGGATATATTGCCGAAGCATCAGTGGTTACGGTCGTGTTATTTATTGCCCTTTCTTTATTAGAAAAATTTGAACATCGCTTTTTTCATCCGAAATGGATTATGCCCATCACGCTTTGGATAAAAGATGAACCGGTGGATCTGAATAACCTGCGTAAGATTTTTCTAAAAAAACACTTAAGGCTGCTTTCGGTCAGTCAGGAGTACGATTTTAATTCCAAGGAAACCACTATTAATCTTGAGTTTAGTTGTAAACGGGAGATTTTGCTGCTCGAGATTCAGAATCAAATCATGGAAGTACCGGGTCTGCAAAAAGTTCATTTTGGAAAATCGATCGTCATTTGAACTTCTGAGAAGTTGAGCGTGAATCCATTTTTGAGTCGTATAATGATATTAAGGTGAAAACAAGATTCGTTAACAGGGAGGTTACTGCTTGATGGTAGTCCCTGGTTCCAGGATGAGTACGTTTAAACGTCTGAACGAAGTCCACGCAAAAGCCATGCGACTTCCCATCGATAACGATACACGCATCATTATGTTCAGCGACTGTCATCGTGGTGATTATGGCTGGGCAGATGATTTTGCCAAGAATCAGAACCTGGTTCATCATGCCCTTTCGTATTACTTTCATGAAGGCTATACCTATATCGAGTTGGGGGATGGGGATGATCTGTGGAAAAATCGCAGTTTTGCTGAAATTTTCAGTGCCCATCAGGTGATTTTTGAAGTTCTGATCCGGTTTCATACGGAAAAACGGTTTTACATGATGTTGGGCAATCATGATATCGAAAAAAGCTATCCGCGCTATGTGCAGGCAAATTTGCACACCTATCTGGATGAAACTACCCAACAACGCCGGCCTTTGTTTCCTGGCATCCAGATTTATCAGGGAATTATTCTTGAACATGAGCCAACCCAGCGTGAATTATTCCTGGTTCATGGTCACCAGGGGGATTTGCTTTCCGATTTGGTGTGGCCCATTGGGCGTTTCTTCGTACGCGCCTTCTGGCGAAATCTTCAATTGTATGGTTTGGGTGACCCGACCAGCGCGGCTAAGAATTTCACCATCGCCAAGCGGGTGGACAAGAAATTAATCTATTGGAGCAAAGAAAATCGCAGAATGATTGTTGCCGGGCATACCCATCGCCCGCGTTTTCCAGCCTTGAGTCATGTGCCTTATTTCAACACCGGTTCAGTCGTATCACCTTATAGCATCACAGGGATTGAAATTCGTCATGGCCAGATCGCAATGGTACGCTGGAGCGTGCGTCCGGATATCGTAGGCACATTAAGAATTGTGCGGGATGTGATGTCGGGTCCGCAACCTCTGGATGCCTGGATGTATTGATTGCAGAAGGTTGAAAGCTCGAAGCTCAAAGCGGACGCAAATACACCGAATGCACCGATGAGAAGCAGCGGCGGGTCTGCTTAACAGCTTAAGTACTCAACAG
>DAOUGX010000005.1:0-3052 GCA_034428855.1 Anaerolineaceae bacterium
TTGTTTTAGAAGTCTCTACAAACTTGGAACGGGCGATCGATAAGCTTTTTTGCATGATTACTTACCTCCCAATTTAGCGGATGTTGTCTCTAGCTCAATTTTTTTCGGATCGCGCAAACGGAAGATAGTACGGACAATTGCCGGAGCTGCGATAAACATTAGAATGGTTGCTTGAATAATCGAGATAATTTCAACAGGTATAGCAGCATCCATTTGCATTCTGGTCGCCCCGTTTTCCAAAGTACCAAATAACAGGGCAGCCAGGCCTACACCAAAAGGATTATTATTCCCAATTAGCGCCAATGCAATACTATTGAAACCATATCCTGATGAAAAAGCAACATAGAGGCTATGATTTACACCCAGAACCTCATTAGCGCCAGCCAGGCCTGCAATGGCGCCAGAAAGAGCCATTGCTAGAATTGTATATTGTGAGATGTTAATACCAGCATATTTGGCAGCACGCGGATTAGATCCAACCATGCGAAGGTTAAGTCCCCAGGTGGTTTTGTACAGGAAAAAGTAAACTACAAAGATAAACAAGACGGCAATAAAAAAGCCTATATGAAACCTGATTGGATAAGGAAACAGTTTTGGCAATTCAGCAGATGGCTGGATGAGCGGGCTGACTGGCTGCATTGTATCTGCCCGGCGCATGGGTCCGCGCAGCAACCAATCATTTAAGTAAAAGGCAATATAGTTCATCATGATTGTGTTGATTACTTCGTGCCCACCAGTTTTCGCTTTTAACCAACCAGGAATAAATCCCCAAATACCCCCACCAATGAAACCTGCCAGTAATGCCAGCGGTATATGAATTATCGCAGGCAATCCTGTTAATGCGTAGCCAACAAAAACCGAGGCTGAGGCTCCAATCAGTATTTGTCCTTCTGCACCAATATTGAAGACACCTGATTTAAACCCAAGAGCAACTGCCAAACCTCCAAAAATATAAGGTGTGGTCGCTACCAGGCTTTCTAGTATGGGTGAAAATGCTTTTATTAACAGCGCTGTATCTCGGCTGCGTAAAGCTTCAATGATTAATTTTGGTTCACCAATAGCGCCGTAGAATAATGCAGTATAGGAAACTGCAATACTTTTCCATGCAACAGACAAACCATTTAAGAATGATGTTTGAAAAGCTGTATAAACATCAACATTTGTGATGACATTAAAAAAAGCGCCAAAAACTAATCCGGTCAGGATTGCGAGAAAAGGAATAAGGAGTGAACTCCAAAAAGACTTCTTTTTCCCGGCAGGGTTAAAACTTTTTCCGAGTTCTTCCAGGAAAATTTTACCAACATTCTTTTTTTCAGTTTCATTACTTTTCATGTGGGTCTCTTTTTCTTTAATGGACTTCATATGAAGAGAGTGAATCGGGAATTATTCCTGCCATTACAAGACCTATTTCTTCTTTTGTAGCAACACCAGAAGGAAATATAGCCAGGATTTTTCCGCGATACATCACAGCAATGCGGTCTGAAAGTTGGAGGATTTCATCAAGCTCCGGGGAAACCAAAATGACTGCAATACCTTCATCTCTTTTTTTAAGGATTTGTCGGTGAATATATTCGATGGAACCCACATCCAGCCCTCTGGTTGGTTGGGAAGCAACAAGTAATTTAATTGGTCTTGAAAGTTCCCGTGCAACAATTACTTTTTGTTGATTTCCCCCTGATAAGTTGCCGACATTAGTAAAGACATTGGGAGTCCTGATATCATATTGCTCAGCTAAATTCGTTGTATGATCTTCGATGTACTTCCAATTCATAATATTGTAATTTGAGTAAGGTTTAGTGTAAAACGTGCAAAGCACAAGATTTTCCATAACAGGTAGGGTTAATACTAAACCATCTTTTTGTCTGTCTTCAGGAATATGTGCAACACCCAATTCTGTTACTTTTCGCGGAGTCGCCTTTGTAACGTTCTGGCTATCAATTACTATGTGACCCTTAGTCACACTTCTTAATCCAGTTAATGCTTCAACAAGTTCAGTCTGTCCATTTCCTTGAACGCCAGCAATCCCAAGAATCTCTCCTGAAAAAACTTCAAATGATACATTATCCACCGTTATTTGCTTTTTATTGTCAGTTACAATGAGGTCTTTTACAGCGATAACATTGTGACCAGGAATTGACTCTGATTTCTCCAATTCCAAATCAACTTCACGCCCAACCATCATTGAAGCTAAAGAACTTTGAGATGCATTTTCGGCCAAAGTTTCACCAACAACTTTTCCCAACCGAAGGACAATAATCCTATCAGCAAGATCCAATACTTCTCGCAACTTATGGGTAATGAAAATGATCGATTTTCCTTCTTTCGCTAAAGACCTGAGTATTACGAAAAGATCATCCGCTTCCTGGGGTGTTAACACAGCTGTAGGTTCATCAAAAATTAGAATCTCCGCTCCGCGGAAAAGAAGCTTTATAATCTCAACCCGCTGCTGCACTCCGACCGGTAAATCTTTTACATAATCATAAGGATTGACTTCGAATTTATAATCTTGAGAGATTTTTCTGATTGCATCCGCAGTTTTTTCTTGATCAAGAACACCCCCGAACTTGGTATCTTCTTTTCCAAGCATGACATTTTCTGCTACATTAAAAACAGGCACCAGCATAAAATGCTGGTGAACCATACCAATGCCTTTCTGGATTGCATCTGATGGGGAGTGGAAAGATACTTTTTCCCCATTAATATGAATTTCGCCCTCGTCTGGCTGGTAAAGTCCATAAAGCACATTCATTAGGGTGGATTTTCCTGCACCATTTTCACCAAGGAGAGCTAAAATCTCACCTTTTTGAAGTGAAAAACTGATATGGTCATTTGCAATCACACCCGGGAAAATTTTCGTTACATTCTTAAATTCCAGAATGGGGTCCATATTGCTCCCTGAGAAAATTGAATTTAAAAAATTATAACATTAAAAAGAAAACGAGTTGGGGGTGCCAACTCGTTTTCAAATAGCAACTATATTTTACCTTGCGTATGTTGTTACAATCGTTCCGGCGATAATGTCAGCTTTGAGCTGCTCAATTTCAGCAAGGAT
>DAOUGX010000006.1:0-15686 GCA_034428855.1 Anaerolineaceae bacterium
GTGATTGTGCTGCTGGCTCCTAATAATGCGGCTAATTGTTCAGGAGTCAATTCAGTTAACCAGTCGTTTTCTGGGTTTACCATGACTGTTAGTCCATCTAATGCTACCAGGAACTCAACATATTCAATCCCGTTTGTCTGGCAAATTTCTTTCTCAGAGTCTTTTATCGGCCGTGAAGCATCACTGATATCGGTTTCTCCTACACAAAAGACTTTGAATCCTCCTCCAGTGCCTGATAAACCAACAGACACTCTCACATTCGGAGCTACTATCGCGAATTCCTCAGCGACTGCTGTGGTTATTGGAAAGACTGTGCTAGACCCATCTACAATTACATCTCCAGACAAGGAACCAAGTTGAGAGACCTCTTCTTGTTCTGAGACGGAAGGTAGAGTTGGATCTGGTTGATCAGCTGATGGTTGTTCTGGAGCTGGAGTTAATGCAGAACCGCTACAGGCTGTTAAAACCAACGATGCAATAATGATGATCATAAATAATGGAACAATATTCTTACGCAACATACTTTTTCTCCTTTGATTTTTTTGCGTTTTTTATATGTTGCAAGCATAACCGATCAAACTTAACCAGGTTTTAAGAGAAGGTTAAGATTTGTTGAAGAATCAAAGGCAATTTGTTAATATTTCACGCTAATTAATCAAGCATTGTTAACAACAAGACTGTAATTGACTAAAAATAATATTTTTATGATGATTTATTTACAAACTATTAACATAGAATTGATCTGTTATTAAAGCATTCTTGGTAAAATCGTTGAATATGAATCGATTTCCTTATCAAAATCAAGATAATCTATTTTTCCTGATTAAGATAAAATTACAGGACAAGGAAAAAATATGTTATCAGAATCGCTGAAAATTCAAATTTCTGTAAAAAATTTCGATTTTTTTTATGGAAAATTTCAAGCTTTGCGGGATATCAACTTTGAAATCCCAGAAAAAAAGATTACAGCAATAATTGGTCCCTCCGGTTGTGGCAAGAGTACTTTTATTCGATCCTTCAACCGCATGAATGACCTGATTACCTCTGTTTCTATGCATGGTGAAATAATTCTGGACGGAGAAAATATTCTTGAATTAGATCCAGTAACTTTAAGAAAACGAATTGGCATGGTATTTCAACGCCCTAATCCTTTTCCGAAATCCATTTATGAAAATGTAGCTTATGGCCCCCGAGCGCACGGAATTAAGAATAAAAGTCAATTGGATGATATTGTCGAAAAAAGTTTAACAGATTCTTATCTTTGGGATGAAGTCAAGGATGATTTATCCAAATCAGGATTAGCCCTATCGGGTGGACAACAACAAAGACTTTGTATCGCTCGTGCATTAGCGGTCGAACCTGAAATTATTCTTATGGATGAACCTGCTTCTGCTCTGGATCCTATTGCAACATTAAAAATTGAAGAGTTGATGCAAGATCTGAAACAGAAGTATACTATCGTAATCGTAACCCATAACATGCAACAAGCTGCTCGTGCGTCTGATTACACTGCATTTTTTAATATGATGCCTGATCGGGCTGGTTATTTAGTAGAACATGATTTTACTCAGAAAATTTTTACCAACCCCAAAGAAAAGTTAACTGAGGATTATATATCAGGAAGATTTGGATAATTTATTAACTGAAAGGTCGTTATGTCCAGAAAATTATTCGCTCAAAAGATACAAAATATTAAAGATGAAGTCCTGTTACTTGGCAGTATGGTGGAAGACGCTGTAGTCAAATCTGTTCAATCATTAAAAAATCGAGATATCAAACAAGCCAGGCAAATTTATCAACATGATATTGAATTAAACGATAAAAGATTTTCTATTGAAAATGCAATTCTAATAGTGATTGCCACACAACAACCGATGGCTCGTGATCTTCGGCAACTGGCTTCAATGCTGGACGTCATTAGTGAATTGGAACGAATGGGTGATTATGCCAAAGGAATAGCAAAAGTCGCCATTAAGCTCCATGATGTTACATTAAACATTCCCATGAAAGAAATAGAAAAAATGGCTGAACTCGCTGTAGGAATGTTACACAAAGCATTAACTGCATTTATTAATGAGGATTCCCATATAGCCTCACAAATTCCATATGAAGATGATGCAGTAGATCATTTGTATGAGGATATTTATCATCGTGCAGTGGACTTAATGATGTCAGATCCTCAAAACGTCGATAATTCGAATTTGGTTATGTGGGTTGGCCACAACCTTGAACGCTTAGCAGATCGTGTCACCAATATATGTGAAAGAACCGTTTTTATTGCGACTGGTGAATTGATGGAATTAGAAGTAGACGAAGAAGAAGATGAATTAGATTTAAATTAAGAATGTTTTATATAAAAATACGCTCCTAATTTGCTAATTTCGGATAAGGGGCGTATTTTTATTTGAAAAATGATTTAAATGATAGATAATTGAATTAATGAGTTGAAAGGAGAGATGGTTGGAAAACACAGAAAAACTCTTAATCAAATCTTATATTTCAGATCTTTTAAAAAATCAGGTGTCTTATTTTGAGAATCAAATCGAAGGTCTCTTATACGATGGAAATATTGAATATTTACACCATACACGGGTTATGGTACGTCGAATTAGGACGACCATTACCACATTCTCACCCTATCTTGGAAAAAAAATATCCAAAAAATGGTTATCATCGTTAAAAAATTTAACCAAATTACTTACTCGTGTCAGGGATTTGGATGTTCAAATCCAATTTCTTCAGGATGAAATCTCAAAGGTAAGCGAACAAAGATTGTTAGCAGGTCTACTGAGATTACAACTGAGAAAACAACAAAAAAGAGATAAAAAACAATTTGATGTACGCCAGGCTATTATTAATTTTGAAAAGCAACAAACCATATTTGAAATCAAAGAATTTATTGAGAAACATCCTTTTGACTCAGAAAATTTTAAAGTTCCTGATAAGTTGCACCAAATTGGATCTGAAACTATTGAACGACTAACTAAAAAATGTTTTTCTTATGTTCCTTTTATTACTGATCCTATCCAATCGGAAGCTTTACATAACTTAAGAATTTCACTTAAGAACCTTCGTTATTCAGTGGAATTATTCCAACCAATATATCCGACCCTGGATACTCATTTATCCATATTCAAGAAGTTTCAGGATGATCTAGGAGAAATTCATGATTATGATGTGTGGTTGGATGACCTGAATCAATTTCTTGATGATGAAAAACAAAAAATCACTGAGTTTTACGGTCAATCTGGACCTTTTAATTTCATCAAACCAGGAATATTATTCCTAATCGAGGATATTAAACTAAGAAAAAGCGAAAGACATGAAAAATTCCTGGAAAGATGGAATGACCAATTTCAAAACCAATTTTGGAATAATCTTAAATCAGTTTTTGACTACCTACCACCAGCTGAAGAAACTAAGGCTGCCTGAAAAGAGGAATTATGAGCGTACCCAAATCACCTATCTCCCCCATGGATCAATTAAAAAATGAATTATCAACCACGCAAAGAAGTGTGCATGAATTACAAAATAAAGTAAATCTTTCTGCAATTCAGGATAAATTGGAAGATATTCACAATAAAGTATCCGGACTTGAAAAGAGAATTTCTGACCTCCGCCAAAAAAAATACATTTTTGATACATCACTGGAAAAAAATGCCAGGGATTTGGTGAAAAGGTGGTTGCCAATTCATAATTCCACAAAAGTAAGACTTAATCAAGAAGTGATACACCTTCGTACAGATATAAAACCAATAGAACAACAATTATCTAAAGTATCTTCTAATATAAACAACATTACTTTATCTCGACAGTACCTACAGCCCTTGAAGGTAAATATCGAAAATTTATCGAATAAAATTTCATCATCTGAAAGTTTATTACGTGGATTATATGATTCCTTCGAAAGAGAATTGTTAGTCTTTTCTCAAACTTTACAGAATATTGAATGGACAGTTAAAGAGTTTGAATCCTCCAATATCAAATTGTTTTTGCATGAATTTTTGGTTATGGGCGTTAAAGCAGTGTGGACGAAAGATGGAAAAGAAGAGAAAGACGATCCTGAAGGAGTATTGTTCCTGACTGATCAAAGAATTCTATTTGAGCAAAAAGAAGAAATAGCAACAAAAAAATTTTTATTTATTACCAAAGAAAGAGAGCTGGTACAGAATGTTCTTATAGATATACCCATTAAGTTGGTCGAATCTGTCCAGGCGTCAAAACAAGGTGTATTTAAAAATCATGATTTTTTGGAAATCGGTTTTTCCTCCGGAGCCCAATATAGTTCTGCACAATTTCACATCCATAATCAGGACTGTGAAGATTGGAAAGGACTAATAAATAAAATAAATGCTGGTGATTTCGATAAGGATCGTACCGAAGAACTCGATTCGGAAGTTGTCGAAAAAATAAAAAATGCGCCTACGATTTGTCCACAATGTGGAGGTACCTTGTCAGTTCAGTTGATAAGAGGTATGGATCAATTTTCTTGTGAATTTTGTGGTGCAATAATTAAATTGTAAAAATTTTTTCAAACATACAAATATTATTCTTACTAAATGTTAACTATTCGTTGATATTCCATTATTACAATAGTTAAAGATAAAAAGGTTAACAGGAGTTGAGTATGAATTTGGAAAAATTTACCCAAAAAGCGCAACAGGCAATTATTGATAGCCAGGATTTAGCCCAAGAATATCATCATCAATTCATTGAAAATATTCACTTAATTGCCGCATTAAGTGGTCAAAATGAAAGTACTGTCCCTGCAATTATTACCAAAATTGCAGGAAGTGTAGTTGCATTAAATGAAGAAATAACGAAGGAATTGGAAAAAAAGCCAAAAGTATTTGGTGGAAATGCACAAATTGGACTCTCCAAACCCGCAAATGATACTTTGAATAATGCTGAAAAATTTGCAAAAGGAATGAAAGATGAGTATGTCTCTACCGAACACATTTTACTTTCACTAACTGAGAGTTCTGAAGCTGCATTATTAAAACAATTCGGAATAACAAAAGATTCAATTCTGAAAGCTTTGGTAGAGATTCGAGGTAATCAAAGAGTCACCAGTCAAAATCCTGAAGAAACATATCAAGCGCTGGAAAAATACGGTCGCGATCTTACCTCTATGGCTAGACAAGGAAAATTAGATCCAGTGATTGGTAGAGATGAAGAGATTCGTAGAATCATTCAAATTCTATCACGCAGGAGCAAAAACAATCCTGCACTCATTGGAGAACCAGGTGTTGGTAAAACTGCTGTCGTCGAAGGACTTGCCCAACGAATTATTAATGGTGATGTTCCAGAGGGACTGAAAAATAAAACATTATTTCAACTGGATATGGGGGCTTTGGTTGCAGGTGCAAAATATCGTGGAGAGTTTGAGGAACGTTTAAAAGCTGTTCTCAAGGAGATCCAGAACGCCGAAGGACAAATTATATTATTTATTGATGAGATGCATACTGTAATTGGTGCGGGCGCTGCAGAAGGTGCTATGGATGCAGGAAACATGTTAAAACCCATGCTTGCCCGTGGTGAATTACATATGATAGGGGCAACAACCTTGGATGAATATAGAAAACATGTTGAAAAAGACGCAGCTTTAGAACGACGTTTTCAGCCCGTGGTAATCAAAGAACCAACCGTGGAAGACACTATCAGTATTTTACGTGGATTAAAAGATCGTTATGAAGTACATCATGGAGTGCGAATCACTGATTCAGCTGTCATTGCTGCAGCTACTTTATCAAACCGGTATTTAACAGATCGAAAATTACCGGACAAAGCCATCGATCTTATAGATGAAGCCGCAGCAAGATTGAGAACTGAAATCGATTCAAAACCTCAGGCATTGGACGAAATTGACCGAGATATTATGCAACTTGAGATTGAGCGGCAAGCGTTGTCAAAAGAATCTGACACAGCCAGTAAAGAAAGATTGCAAAAAATTGAGCAGGATCTGGCAAACCTGAAAGAAGAATCAAGTCAATTGGGTGCCAGATGGAATATTGAAAAATCTGCCATATCTGAATTGCGTATTATCAAAGAGCAAATTGAACAAACCAATTTGGAAATAGAGAAAGCTGAACGAATATCTGATTTAGAGAAAGCTGCCCGTCTACGATATGGAACTTTAAGGGAATTGATTGAAAAACGGTCAAAAGCTGAAGAAAATTTAAAACAATTACAAAATCAATCCCCGCTTTTAAAAGAAGAAGTTGATGCTGAAGAAATTGCAGGTGTTGTTTCCAGATGGTCTGGGATACCTATCACAAGGCTGTTGGAAGCTGAAATGCAACGTTTGGTACATATGGAAGATGCTCTCCATCGGCGAGTTATTGGGCAGGATGAAGCAATCAATATTGTTTCAAATACAGTCCGAAGAGCAAGAGCAGGGCTGCAAGATCCAAATCGACCGATTGGTTCATTTATTTTTCTTGGTCCAACCGGTGTCGGAAAAACCGAACTTGCTCGAGCTTTGGCTGGATTCTTATTCAACGACGAACATTCCATGATTCGCATTGATATGAGTGAATACCAGGAGAAGCATACAGTTTCTCGACTTGTCGGAGCTCCTCCTGGATATATTGGCTATGATGAGGGTGGACAACTGACAGAAGCTGTTCGTCGTCGACCGTACAGTGTTGTTCTTTTTGATGAAATAGAAAAAGCCCATCCAGAAGTTTTCAACATCTTACTCCAACTATTAGACGATGGAAGATTAACAGATGGACATGGAAGGACTGTGGATTTTAAAAATACAGTAGTGATTATGACCAGTAATTTAGGTGGAGAAATCTGGTATCGCCAGGAACATATCAAACGAGATAAGATTCAGGAAATTCTTCAAAATCAATTTAGACCGGAATTCTTAAACCGGATTGATGAAATCATTATCTTTCATCGGTTAACAAAAGAGAATTTACGTGAGATCATCAAAATTCAGCTGGATTTATTAACAGATCGGCTGAAAGAACGTGGATTGAAAATTAACCTGGATCAGGACGTGTACGATTATCTCGCGGAAGTCGGGTACGACCCAGACTTTGGTGCTCGACCGCTTAAACGAGCCATCCAACGTGAAATAATGGATCCATTGGCTATGAAATTACTAACTTCAGAGGTGAAGGACGGTCAGGAGATAATTGTAAAAAGGAATGAAGATCGTCTAATTTTTGAACCAAAGTAACTGAATTCGCTAAGCTGAAAGGGATTTCACCAGGGATGAGATGTGTGGGTCATGGATTCCCTTTCAGCTATTCAATTTATTGATCAGAATCCTTCTAAGTTCCCTGAAATAAATCTCTTTCTAATTTGTCACCAGGATTTGGGGCAGGATATACTCTCATAAAACGATCTTTACTACCAAAGATTCTTTGAAACCAGCCCATTAACCCACCACTTGCCCGGCTCCCCCCTTGACTCGAATGGCAAGCAGAAGCCTCATTCCTTAATTTTGTTACTTTTCCATATTGAATTATGGCATGGGTAGGAAAATCAACCTCCGTTATTGATACAAGGTCAATATCCTGATTTTTTCCAAATTTTCTTGGATTTTTGCCCAACAATCTTAAAATTCTGACTCCCCATTTTAAAAATTCTTTTGGAATACTATGAAAATATAATTTTTTCACCTGATATGGTTTTTGATCCAGACCATCCTGATACATGGGATCTGCGGCTAATTTAAAGGCATTAACTGTCGCTTCATGAATTTTTATGTGATCGGGATGACGATAACCACCGATAGGGTCAAAAGTTATGACAACAGTTGGCTGAACTTTTCTAAAAATCTGAATGATATCTTCTGACACTTTATCTATATTTGCCGAAAATAGAGAGTCTGGATGGAAATTGTGTTCAGAACCAGCCATTCCAGAATCTCTGTAATTTAAAAATATGACTTCTCTTAAACCTAAATTTTTTGCTGCACACTTAAGTTCATACATTCTTCTTTCAGCAGGTGAAGTAAACCCAACCATAAATTCAGGATCCATTTCACCAACTTCTCCACGAGTTGCACACACAAGATAAACATCAACACCCTCAGATGCATATTTCGCTAAAGTACCCCCCATTCCGAATGATTCATCATCTGGGTGTGCCAGAACAGCCATCAATGATAATTTATTATTCTCCATACACCTAATCTCTAAATTAATATAAAAATGAATCCGGGTCGATTTCTCTTACCCAAGCATTCGTACCACCAACCAGATTAAATACATTCTGAAATCCTAATGCACGTAACCTTTGAACCACTCTTCCGGATCGAATCCCGTTACGACAATAAAATATTACCGGTAACTTGACATCATTGATCAGGTCTGAATTAATATGTTCGTAAGGAATGGATTCACTATTTGGAATGACAACCACTTCTCTCTCTACCGGATCACGTACGTCAATCAGCCTAAATTCGTTGTTATTTTTTATTGCATCATTTAATTGTTTAACATTCCAACCCCACTCCAGCAATGGTAGGTTTTCCTGATCATGAATGTCACAAAAAAATTGTGTATCCTGAAGTGTTAGTATTTCAGGAGACTCTCCACAGATTTTGCATTTCGGATTCTTCCTTAATTGGATGGATTGAATGGACACTTCAATTGCATCGTATAAGAATAATTTACCAAATGAGTCGTCTCCTAATCCAAGAATTAATTTTATAACTTCACTGGCTTGAATAGTTCCTATTGTTCCTGGCAAAACACCAAATACTCCACCTTCCCCACAACCAGGCACAACACCAGGCGGTGGTGGAGTTGGAAATATGCATCTGTAACATGGGCCGTGTTTCGCATCAAAAATACTCACCTGACCTTCGAATCGAAAAATAGATCCGTAAACATAAGGTTTTTTGTGGAAAACACAGTAATCATTTAATAAATATCGGGTTCCAAAATTATCACTTCCATCAACTATAATCTGATATTTTTCCGCTATTCTTTCAATATTTTCTGAAGATAATAATTCATTAAATGTTTCAACAGTAATGTATGGATTTAAATCCTGAAGAAACAATCTGGCAGATTCTACTTTGGAGACTCCAATTTTTGAAGTTGAATGAATTACCTGTCTTTGAAGATTTGATTCTTCTACAACGTCATAATCTACGAGCCCAATATTCCCTACACCAGCAGCAGCAAGATACAAAGAAATTGGTGATCCCAAACCCCCAGCACCTACTATAAGGACACTTGCATTCTTTAATTTCTCCTGTCCTGATAAACCAACTTGAGGAATTAACAAATGTCTGGAATATCGTAAAATTTCTTGTTGACTTAATTTTTCTTTCATATGCTTCTCCACGGTCAATCATACCAAAAGAAGTGCTTATTTCAATCAATTCATAGGAGGTTTTCCATTCTGGAAAATGATAAAATGAAAATATGCATATCATTCTCACACATGAACAAGCAGATTTTGATGCGATCGCATCATTAACAGCAGCAGCACTGTTAGATTCTGAAGCGGTCGCTATTTTGCCGAACCGGATCAATCGAAATGTAAGATCATTTCTTGACCTATGTGGCGACGAATTACCGCTTCACAACTTTAAGGAAATTCAACCCATTAAAATAGATCAAATTACTCTTGTTGATACACAAGCGTTGGTCACTTTAAAAGGCATCTCAAAAAATACATCAGTTCATGTAATCGATCATCATCAAAAAAAGAAAGATTTACCTGAAAAATGGACCACAGTCTTTGAAACAACCGGAAGTTGCACTACCATATTAATAGAAGAGCTGAAGAAAAGGAATGGCAATCTTTCGATTTTATTATCAACCTTATTTCTGCTTGGGATTTATGAAGACACAGGTTCGTTATCCTATGCTAACACGACTCCCAGAGACCTACTTGCTGCTGCTTATCTACTTGAAAAAGGGGCAAGCCTAGCAATAGCTAATCAATACTTAAATCCCCCATTGTCAGATCAGCAGAGAGCAGTTTATGATCGACTACTATTAAAAACTCAACATTTTGATATTCACGGTAATCGAATTGTGACTGCAATGGCTGACGCGAATGATTTAGAAGAAGAAATTTCCAGTATTGCCCACAAAATTCGTGATCTTTTGGATCCAGAAGCATTATTTTTACTTGTCAAAACTCAGGAAGGAATAAGATTGGTGGCGCGATCCACAACCGATCAAATTAATGTTGGTAGGATTGCTCAACAATTTGGAGGTGGTGGTCATCCTCGTGCAGCCGCCGCTCTCATCCAGGTGGATGAGAAAGAGCCCCAAATTGAACAGGTTTACAAACAATTAATTGAAAAATTACATGAATTTGTCGAACCAATTATTTCTGCTGATCAAATAATGTCCAAACAACCCTTGTTGATAACACCACAAACAAGTGCAGAAGAAGCTTCCAACTTAATGAAACGATATGGTTATGAGGGTTATCCCGTAGTGTCAAATGGAAAAATAGTTGGATTATTAAACCGGCGAAGTGTGGAGCGGGCGATATCTCATAAAATGAATTTAACTGCTTCCAGTCTTATGGATACAGGTGAAATATTTGTTGAAGTAAAAGATTCAATTGATAAAATTCAACAATTAATGACTGAATCAGGCTGGGGACAAATACCTGTAGTGGATAAAAAAGGTGGGGGGATAATTGGAATTATCACGCGAACAGATTTACTTAAAGCTATGGGAAAACCTAAAACATCGAATGCTGATAAGAAAAATTTTTCAGCTAAACTCAACGCTTCTCTTCCAAAAGCACATGCAATTCTTTTGAATTTAATTGCTCAACATGCACAAAAACAAAGAACAGCGATTTATATTGTGGGTGGTTTTGTGCGGGATTTGATTTTAAATAGACCTTCCATTGATTTTGATATTGTCGTTGAAGGTGATGCTATCCAATTCACCCAAAGTTTGTTGTCTCAATTTGGTGGAAAAATTAACACACATAAACGCTTTGGAACTGCAAAATGGCAAATTACTAATATCCATCAACAATTGGAGGATAAATATCCTGAATTTAATGGCGTGGACCTTTCCGGTTTGCCTGAAACAATTGATCTTATCAGTGCACGTACTGAGTTCTATGACTTCCCAACAGCTTTGCCACAAGTAGAACGAAGTAGCATCAAACTTGATTTGCATCGCCGTGATTTCACTATTAATACTCTGGCTTTAAGGTTGGATGGTCATCATTTTGGTGAATTGTATGACTATTGGGGTGGTTATGAAGATCTGCAATCAGGACTAATAAAAGTTCTTCATTCACTATCTTTTGTCGATGATCCAACCAGGCTGATACGGGCGATCCGATTTGAACAAAGATTTAAATTTAGAATTGAAGAACGAACCTTTCAATTGATGGAGGAAGCCAAGGATTTAATCAATCAGGTTTCAGGTGATCGTATAAGACATGAATTAAATTTAATTTTGTCTGAACCCGAGGTTAAGGCACCCATCATGCGATTACAGGAATTAAATTTTCTTCATAAAATTCACCCAAATTTGAGTATCGAAAATGAAATAATTGACAAAGTCGAAAAAATCATCAAATTAACCATCGATCCAGTCTGGCAATTTCCGGATTATAACGGAACATCAAAAATAAATCTCCTCCTGGGAATGATCACCTGGTTCATGTTTTTAAAAACAAATCCCAGACCTATCTGCAAGCGTCTGCGTACTCCATCTATCGTGACAGAATCATGTTTCAAAGGGCAGCAAGTCCTCAAATCAATACACGAAATCGCCAATAAAAAGCCGAGTGAGATAACTGAATTTCTTGATTCACTTTCACCTTATTTACTTTTCATCCTTTACCATACGGTAGAGGACCCACAACTGTCTAAATTAATCAATCAATATATTACCCATTGGAAAAAAGTGAAACCATTTACTAGTGGTGAAGACCTCCAACGATTAGGAATAAAACCAGGTCCAATTTATAAAAAGATTTTATCAAGATTACGGAAAGCCTGGCTGGATGGTGAAATACTTTCAGTCGATCATGAAAATATCTTACTGGATGAGGTTTTATCACATTTGGGAAAAAATGAATAAAGAGGAAATTCATTCAATTCAGCACGTAAGGACGCAGGATTGGATACATCAGGTCATAATTCGCCATTTAATATTTTCTGATCTACCGCATTTAGAATGGAACGGTGAATACCGTCATTTAAGACAGGTATATTTGAATGCATATCGAAATAGGAATCAAGGGAAAAACGTGCTTTGGGTAGCGGATCTTCCAAAAAGAGGAGTGATTGGTCAAATTTTTATCCAATTAAATTCCTCCAGAAAAGACCTGGCAGATGGCTTATACAGTGCCTACTTATTTGCATTCAGAATAAAACCAGAGTACAGAAATTCAGGATTAGGAACAAGATTGGTTTCAGTTGTTGAAAAAGATTTGTTGAAAAGAAATTTTCATGAGATCAATTTGAATGTTGCAAAAACAAACGAATCTGCTATAAGACTTTATGAAAGATTAGGTTTTAAGATTGTTGGATCGGATGCTGGTGAATGGACTTTTCGAGATCATACTGACAAATTACAGCATGTTATTGAACCAGCCTGGAAAATGGTAAAACAAATAGACTGATCGAATAATAAATATTTAAATATATTTTTGGAAGTTACATATTTCGTACTTGAAATTTCTTAAGTCACTCGAAGAATCTCACTATCGCTGTTATAATTATGACGTTTTGATCTATTAATTTGATACTCTGCCTTTTTCCAACATATTTCTGGCAAAAAGGTTAGTTAGAAAATAAAAATTAAGAAGGGTTAGGTTCATGAAAGAATATAAGACCGAGTCAATTCGTAACATTACATTTGCATCTCATAGTGGTGCAGGAAAGACGATCTTAGGAGAAGCTCTTTTATATTTAAGTGGCGCAATTAACCGAATGGGAAAAATTGAAGATGGGTCGACTGTTTCCGATTTCGATGAAGAAGAACAACGTCGCAGCATTTCAATTTATACCTCAGTATTACCCGTAGAATATAACGATTACAAAATCAACATTCTTGATACACCAGGATACACCGATTTCCTTGGTGAAGAAATTTCAGCCATACGAGTCTCAGATGGCGCGATCATTCTCGTTGATGCTGTCGCTGGGATTGAGGTAGGAACTGAGCTTGCCTGGAATTATAGTGGAGAGCAAAATTTACCACGGTTCATCCTGATTAACAAGATGGATCGCGAAAATGCTAACTTTAAGAAAATGTTTGATGCATTTCAAGAATTGTCTGATGTAAGGTTGCTCCCGTTACAACTCCCCTGGGGTGAACAATCAGACTTTAAAGGTGTGATTGACCTGGTCAGCATGAAAGCATTCAAAGGAGTTGGCACTGAAAGTGTTGATATCCCAAATGAGTTTAAGGCCGCAGCGGAAGAAGCACATGCAGCGATAATCGAAGCTGCTGCTGAAGGGTCTGATGATTTGATGGAAAAATTCTTCGAAGAAGGTGCACTTTCTACTGAAGAAATTTCACGTGGTCTAAAATCAGTCATTAAACAAGGTAATTTTGTTCCCGTTTTTGTTTCCTCTGCAACAAACCAAATCGGTCTGGTTCCACTATTGAATGCAATCATAAACCTGATGCCTTCTCCAAAGGAAGCCAGCCCCTATAAAGCAACGAACAATGGAAACGAAGTCGAAGTCACATCATCGGATTCTGGACCGTTGGTAGCATATGTTTGGAAAACAACTGCAGACCCATTCGTTGGAAAACAAACTTACTTCCGCGTGTATTCCGGTGTCATCAATTCTGATACACGTGTTTGGAATCAAGATAAAAGCATTGAAGAACGATTTGGAACCGTCAGTATTCCACGTGGTAAGGAAAATATTCCGGTAAAAGTAGTACATTCTGGTGATATTGCAATCGTTCCAAAATTATCTGAAACAGTCACAGGAAATACACTGGGAGATAAAGCTACACACATAATTCTTCCTTCAGCCAAATATCCCAATGCTCTTTATCGAGTATCAGTTTCACCAAAAACACAAGCCGATTCAGCCAAAATTAGTACAGTGTTAACGCGTCTTTGCGAAGAAGACATGACACTTTCATGGAATATGGAATCTTCAACTCGCCAGACAGTTCTTCAAGGTATGGGAGATCAACACATTGAAGTCGCCGTAAGACGTGCTTCTTCCAAGTTCCAATTAAATATCAACACAGCTGAACCGAAAGTTGCATATAAAGAAACGATCACTAAAGAAGGTCTGGGAATTTATCGTCACAAAAAACAAACAGGTGGTGCAGGTCAATTTGGTGAAGTTCATCTCAAAACAATGCCATCCGAAGGTGAATTTGAAATGACCTGGGATGTATTTGGTGGTGCCATATCACAATCATATTTTACTTCCATCCAAAAAGGTATTCTTTCCACGATGAAAGACGGTATCATTGCCGGTTATCCTGTATACGGAGTGAGAGTCTCAATCTTTGACGGAAAAGAGCACGCGGTTGACTCGAAACCAGTGGCATTTGAAATTGCAGGTCGTGAAGCCTTCAAAATTGCCTTCCAGGATGCAGGTCCTGTGTTAATGGAACCCATCATGAATGTTAAAATCACTGTTCCTGAAAACAATATGGGTGACATTCTCGGTGATTTAAACACTCGCAGAGCACGTGTACAGGGAATGGATACGGAGAAAGGTCGCTCCGTGGTAACTGCCCAGGTTCCAATGGCTGAAATGTTGCGGTATACCACTCAATTACGCTCATTAACTGGTGGTCGCGGTATTTTTGATATGGAATTTGATCATTTTGAAAGAGTTCCAGCTCACCTGCAACAGGAAATCATTAATGCCCACAAACGTGAACTAGAAGAAAAAGAATAACCATTTAACAAATACTAAAAGAGGAAATTCTCATATGAGATTTCCTCTTTTTTGTTCTTGCATTATTAGAACTTTTGTACTATAATTAATAAAACACAATAATTGGATGATAAATTATGATATCAATACAAAAAATAATACTTGGATTCATACTTGGTTCTTCGTTTTTGGTTTTTGTTGCCCTTCAATTATTTTCGCCTTCGGTAGAGGTTCAAGCTTCAAATGAAAGTCTTGTACTCGACGATCCTTCAATTGAATTGGGAGAGCCCCAAAGTGAAATCATCTGCACTTTATCAATTTCCTTTCCAGAATCCATTCAGAAATGGTGTCAACTTATTGAAGCCAATGCAGAAATATATAATCTTGAACCCAACCTGATAGCAGCAGTTATGCTTCAAGAATCTGGGGGCAATCCGGATGCTATTAGTTCATCTGGTGCTGTCGGTCTCATGCAGATAATGCCTCGCGATGGGATAGCATCTCAATTCATGTGTATAAACGGGCCTTGTTTTTCTAACCGCCCAACTATTCAAGAATTGTTAGACCCTGCTTTCAATATAGATTTTGGAAGTCAAATGTTACTCAATTTATTTTCGAAACATGGAAATTGGCGAGAAGCTTTACTGGCATATGGTCCAATGGACATGGGGTATCGATATGCAGATATTGTTTTGAATATCTATCAATCTTATCAATAGAGAGGGTGTTCAAGTAAAATTGAGTATATGAAACGATTACTAATTTGGGTATTTGTATTCCTTTTTTTCTGCTCAGCTTGTTCATTGCAGGAAGACCCAAGAGCATTAGCCTCAAACAAAATGAATTTGACATATGATGG
>DAOUGX010000007.1:0-1625 GCA_034428855.1 Anaerolineaceae bacterium
AGGATTTCTGTATTTGTTCCTGAATAGAAAACAACAAAAAATCTGGAAATCTGTTTGGACAATTTTAGTTGGTTTATTCTTGTCCGGGTTGTTTGCATTTCTCGCTTTCAGGATCTTTCAACCTTATGCCTTTATGGGGCCAGATATTGTTGATATCACCATCAATGAACGATGGTTCAAAGTTATCAAAGAGGTCACCAATCAGGTGGCAGGGAATTCAGAATGGCCACCCAATCACCATTGGACATCCCGACCTACTCAATATGCCTGGGTGAATATGGTTATGTGGGGCATGGGAATTCCACTGGGGTTGATGGCATGGATTGGATGGGGTTGGGCTGGGTATTGGATTTGGAAAGGAAATTGGCGTAAGCATTTATTTCCATTTGTGTGGGTTTTCGCATATTTTGTTTGGCAAAATATACAATTCTGGCGATATATGCGATATTTTATTCCGGTATATCCTTTCCTGATCATGTTCGCAGCTTGGGCTCTCATCGAAATTTTTCAAACTTATCCACTTGATTTTAAGAATTGGTTTCAAAGTCGAAAGATATCCTTTTCTTTCAGAAACCAGTGGAAAAATGGTTTGAGTTCTTTGTTGATTCTGGTGGTCATTTTGGGTACTTTTGCTTATGCCTTTGCATTTACCAGGATTTATACCAGGACACACACCCGGGTGGAAGCTTCCAGATGGATTTTTGCCAATATTCCTGGTCCGCTCAACGTTCTGGTTGAAACAAATGGTGAATTGACTTCATATCCGATAGAAGTGTTCAATAATCGGATCGTTGAAAAAGATGCGCCACTACATACAGAATTTACGATTAATAAAAGTGGAACGGTTTCCAGAATCAAAGCTCCTCAAATGAAATTGGTAGGTGGGTATTTACATTTCTGGATTTCTAAAGATGCAGAGGGAAATGACAAAATTGCTGAAGTAAAGTCGGTGATTGCTGATGATCTGAAACAAGACCCATTGATAATGAAAATTAGTGAGATAAATTTAGATAGTGGTACCGATTATTATCTTCATTTCAGGAAGAGAAATAACAGTCAAATTTCTTTCACTGGAGTAGCTCTCAGTAAGAACAACCAGGAAAACCCATTATCACTAAATTTGCCTTTTCAAAATCAAATGCCTGGAATTTTTACAGGTTCAACTACATTCCGGGTTGATCAAGTTCTATCCATCAATCAAATCATTTTACAAAATTTCCATCAGGAATTTATACCAACAAGCACCAGAGTTAAAGTGAGTTTGTTGGCTGATGATGGAAATACTTCATTAACAGAAACTGAAGAAACCTTTGATATCACACAATCAGGATTAAGTTTTGAACATGATTTTATTTTTTCACCTGTTCATCTGGACAGCAAGAATACCTACCAAATCAAACTTGAAGTTATCGAAGGGGAAGCTATTCAGTTACTGGCAGAAAATTATACTTTAGAGACTTCCTGGGATGATTCTTTACCGTTGGGAGTGGATGGATACAATGTCGGCGGGCTCTATTCACCATTCAATCTGGAATTATATGAAGCCGATACCCCTGAAAAACGGGACAAAATGATAGATATTTTAGAAAAAAGTGAATATATCATTGTTCCCAGCAATCGTGGTT
>DAOUGX010000008.1:0-43585 GCA_034428855.1 Anaerolineaceae bacterium
TTATTCGTGAGGAGGTTAAAGAAATTCCTCAAACACCCACAATTATCGCTTCCGGTCCATTAACCTCATCAGCCTTAAGTGCCAGTATCGCAAAATTAACAAATTCTGATCATTTATTCTTTTATGATGCAATTGCACCGATTGTAAATTTTGATTCTATAGACATGGATACAGCATTCAAAGCTTCCAGATATCAGCGGGGTGACGATCTGGATGGAGATTATATAAATTGTCCTTTTTCTAAAGAAGAATATGAAAGATTCATTAATGAATTAATCAATGCTGAGAGAATTGAATTGAGAAAATTTGAATCTCAAATTAATGAAGGAGTAGTGGCTGGCAAGTTCTTTGAAGGCTGTTTACCGATAGAAGTTTTAGCGAAACGGGGACTGAATTCTTTAGCTTTTGGACCATTGCGCCCAGTAGGAATTTGGAATCCACATAACAAAAGCAGACCTTATGCCGTTCTTCAATTACGTCAGGACAATATCGCAGGTACCCTTTATAACCTGGTCGGTTTCCAAACAAATCTAAAATTCGAGGAACAAAAAAGAGTGTTTCGAATGATTCCTGGTTTACAGAGTGCTACTTTCGCACGATACGGCCAAATGCATCGTAACACTTTTATTGCATCACCAAAATTATTATTACCAACTTTACAATTCCATCAAAGAGAAGATTTATTTTTTGCGGGTCAGATTACCGGCATTGAGGGATATGTTGGTAATATCGCGACCGGTCTTTTAGCGGGGATTAATCTCAGTCGGTTTTTGTCTGGGAACAAATTACTCATTATGCCGAAGGAAACTATGTTAGGAGCACTAATTCATTACATTACAAATGCTGATTTACGAGATTTTCAACCAATGAAAGCAAATTTTGGCATCCTCCCTCAAATTCATGTGGAAGGAAAACGAGAAAGGGCAAAGGCTTTTGCACAAATGGCCAGAACAAGTCTGGAAAATTATTTAAATTCAATCACATGAGGAATGAATCCATGAAGAAAAAACTCATATTTTTATTATTGTTAATGATTTTTCTGACAAGTTGCGAAAAAGACCAATCAAAATTCTTCGATGGTGAGAGTGCTTTTAATTATGCGAAAATCCAGGTAGATCTTGGCCCAAGAACACCAGGCAGTGAAGCCCATGCTCAAACAATTAATTTAATAATTGATGAACTGAAATCTTTCGGATGGTCTGTCGATCTACAAAATGATTCTGTAAATGGGTTTGAAATACAAAATATAATTGGAAAATACCCCTCCTCAGTTGAGGCTCCCTGGATCATCATTGGTGCTCATTATGATTCCCGCTTCTTTGCAGATAACGATGCTCAATCACAAAATCATCTGACACCTGTTGTTGGAGCGAATGATGGAGCATCAGGAGTTGCAGTTTTATTGGAGCTGGCCAGGGTATTACCAGAGGATATAAATAAAAATATTTGGTTCGTTTTTTTTGATACGGAAGATCAAGGTAATATCGAAGGTTGGGATTGGATTCTTGGTTCCAGAAGTTTTGTGAATACGCTCCAATCCAGACCGGATGCTGTTGTTATTTTGGATATGATCGGAGATGAAGATCTTAACATCCATTTTGAGAGAAATTCGGACATTGAACTTCAAAAGGAAATTTGGGATATCGCTGCGAGTCTAGGGTATGAAGAATTTTTTATTCCTGAATACAAATATAGTATTTTGGATGATCATATTCCATTTATAGAAAAAGGTATAAAAGCTATTGATGTGATCGATTTTGATTATCCTTACTGGCACACAACTCAAGACACAATTGATAAAATATCGCCAGAAAGTTTAGAAGTTGTTGGTTCGACAATTTATCATTGGTTATTAGTGCCATAAAACATTGGAAAATCTTTGTTATTTATCTTAAACTTCATATATGTTGAAACCATCTGAAACTTTGAAAGCCCTGTTTCCAATTATTCAAAGTCGCGTTGTTTTAGAAATGACTCGTGGATCCCTTCTTAAAGACGAAATTTCAGATCAATTTAATTTATTTTTTAATCATTTGGTTCAAGCCATTGAAACAGGTGACCCATCCTGGTTCGAACCATTACTTGAAAAATGGACAGAAGCACTAACTGAGACAGATTTAGAAGAAGAAAGAATTATCATTAATGACTTTATCGATCAGCTTATACAAATTACGAGCCAGACTATATATGAAAACTCAGATTTTGAAACATCAGCTCAATTATATGTTCATTTAATTCCTGTCTTTGCTTACATCTATAAAAAAACAGCTAATATCGAAATAAATAAGAAAATCCATTTCTTAACGAAGCAGGTTCGGAAAGCAAAATCCGATCTGGCAAAACTGGATGAGAGTAAGAGTAATTTTGTTGCTGTTGCTGCACATGAACTCAAAACACCTCTGACATTAATTGATGGTTACACGTCCATGTTAGTCGATGTGATCTTAAAAAATGATAAAAATGATTACCTGGTTTTTACAAATGGCATATTAAATGGCTCAAAACGGTTACGTGGAATAATTGAAGACATGTTAGATGTATCTCTTCTAGAAAATAATTTATTCAAATTGAATTATCAACCATACTGGTTGAACCGAATCATTGAGTTTGTTTTACTTGAATTATCACCAATCTGTAAAGAACGCGAAATTTCATTTCAAGTGCAAGAATTTGATGGATTTAACTCGATTAACTTTGGCGATTCTGAGCGTCTTATACAATTATTTAAGAATTTAATCTCAAACGCGATAAAATTCACACCGGATGGTGGATGTATAACAATAAGTGGCAGGAGATTGACTGGCTTTGTTGAAGTTTTAGTTACCGACACTGGAATTGGAATTAACCAGGAAGACCAATTGACAATTTTCGAAAAGTTCAATCGATTAGGTAATATTGCCTTACACTCCAGCAGCAAAACTCAATTTAAAGGTGGAGGACCCGGGTTAGGCTTACCGATCGCAAAAGGGATTGCAGAAGCCCATGGTGGTTCTATTTGGGTTGAATCCTCGGGATATAGTGAAACTGAATTTCCAGGGTCAACTTTTCATATCCTGTTACCAATATTTGATGAAATGCCTGAAAATAAAACAGAAGGAAGATAAAATGACTGATACTTTCATAAAACCTGCTGACCGGATTGCATCATTTAAACCATACTATTTCGCAACATTAGCCAAGAAAATAGCACTTCTACAAGAAAAAGGTGTTGATATCATCAAAATTGATATGGGCTCACCAGATTTACCACCTGAAAAATTTATCATTGATAAATTATCAGAATCAGCTGCATTACCTTTCAAGCACGGATACACTCCTATGGGAGGAAGCCCTGAATTTCGTAAGGCGATTACCTATTACTATGAAAAAAGGTTTGGAGTCAAGTTGGATCCAATGACTGAAACCGTAGGTTTAATCGGTTCAAAAGAAGGATTGTTCAATATGACCCAGGTTCTGGTGAATCCAGGAGATTATGTAATCGTACCTGACCCTGGGTATCCTGTTTATTCTGCGAGCGCAAAAATTGCTGGTGGAAATATTTATACAGTTCCCCTTTTGAAAAAAAATGGTTTTTTACCAGATTTGAATATAATTCCACAACAAATTATTGATAAAACAAAAATAATCTGGGTAAATTACCCGAATAATCCAACAGGTGCAATTGCACCAATATCATTTTTTGAGGAGATTGTTGCTTTCGCAAAGAAAAATAAAATTGTCATCGCACATGATGCTCCTTACGTCGATGTGTGTTTTGATAATTATGTGGCACCTAGTATCTTACAGGTGGAAGGCGCAAAAGAAGTCGTTGTCGAATTTAATTCATTGTCAAAAGCATATAATATGGCTGGTTGGAGATTGGGGATGGCCGTTGGAAACCAGAATGTTGTTGGACTGATTCATACGTATAAAAGTCAAATGGACTCTTCCCAATTTGCACCGATTATCGACGCTGGCATTTCTGCGATTACCGGTAATCAGGAATGGCTTAAAAAGCGTAATGCAATTTATCAAACCAGGAGAGATATTGTTGTAAAAGGTTTACTGGAAGCAGGGTTTGAAGTTGATACTCCACCAGCAGCAATTTATGTCTGGGCCAAATTACCGCAAAATCTATCAGATAGTATGACATTTTGTAACCAATTATTGGAAGAAACAGGTGTCAGCACTACACCTGGAATAGTATATGGTGAGTATGGAGAAGGGTATTTACGGATTTCCCTGGGGACAAAAACAGAACGAATTCAGGAAGCAATAGATAGAATTAAAAGCTGGATGAAATCAAAGTAAGGAGAATATGGCAAAAAAACAACTTGAACCAACCAAAATGGCCAATGAAAAAGCTTTTTTAGTTGGTGTTGATATTTACAATCAAACAAACTGGTTATCATTAGAAGATTCCCTGGATGAATTAAGTTTACTGGCATCGACTGCGGGTCTCGAGGTTGTTGGTCAAGCGACCCAAAGCTTATCACATCCTAATCCTGATACATTTATTGGATCTGGAAAAGTACAGGAAGTAATTACATTAGTGAATGAAACATTAGCGGATGTTGTGATTTTTGATGAGGAATTATCTCCCCGTCATCAAAGGGAGCTAGAGAGAAATTTTGGGGACAAAGTTCGGGTTTTGGATCGCACAGCATTAATTCTGGATATTTTTGCCCAACATGCTGATACAAGAGAGGGTATTCTTCAGGTCGAATTGGCTCAATATGAATATAGATTACCACGCTTAACCAGAGCATGGACACACCTGGCCAGACAAGCTGGTGGTGGTGGTGGAAGAACAGGAAGTGTCGGAGGAGTAGGGTTAAGAGGACCAGGTGAAACACAATTGGAAGTTGACCGAAGGGAGATAAGAAATAAAATCTCAAATTTAAAAAAAGAGCTTGAAAAAGTACGAGCCCATCGAAGTCGATACCGTTTGCAAAGAAAAAGGTCACAAATTCCTACAGTTGCGCTTGTTGGTTACACCAATGCAGGAAAATCAACCTTACTGAATACCATCTCTAGAGCTGAAGTTTACGTTGCAGATCAACTATTTGCTACGCTCGATCCAACAACCAGGCGAACTAATTTACCCAATAATCATGTTTGTTTATTCACTGATACAGTCGGATTTATTCAAAAATTGCCAACCCAATTAATTGCAGCATTTCGGGCAACATTAGAAGAAATAAACGAAGCAGATTTGTTGTTACACATAGTGGATATAACACATCCCAGTGCCCAATCACAATGGCAATCAGTACAAGAAACATTATCGATCTTAAAAGCTAACAACATTCCAACGATAACCGTGTTAAATAAAATTGATAAACTTCCCGACCCAGAATTAGCAAAAGAAATCACCAAAGTGTATCAAGATGCCGTAGCGATTTCCGCAAAATCAGGCACAGGTGTGGAAGATTTGTTGAAATTGATAGAAAAAGAATTATTCTTCAGTTATGTTCCGGTCCATGTTAATCTCCCTTATCAGCAAGGACGATTAATCTCAATATTCCATGAACAGGGGAAGATAGAGGAAATTTCTCATAAAAAAGGCGGAGTGATCATCGACGGTAAAATTCCTGTACGGTATGTTTCCGTTTTCGAACCTTATTTTTCAGAATTAAACACGGAAGAAGACAATAATGGAGAAAAAGAATGATATGAAAATATTTTCAACATTCCTATCTAAACTTTCAAGTTTCTTTTCCAATCGAAAAGGACTTTTAATTTTCGTGTCTATCTTCCTAGTGATGGTAAATTTTCTACTGGGTTTATTATTCGATAATTGGTTTACTCAAACAAATGTACTATTGCATCTCGGAATAATCATAGGTTTTCTTGGTGTCATGATTGCCTGGGCTTTATAAAAAAAACTCCTTGCGGAGTCTTTTTTATTTTTTCTTCTCTTTTTCTACTTGGACAACTTCACGACCCTGGTAATGACCGCAGGACGGGCAGATTGTGTGTTGCAATCGCATTTCGCCACAATTACTGCATTGAACTAATGAAGCAGAAGTGAGACTGTCATGTGCGCGGCGACGATCGCGTCTACCTTTTGAAATTTTCCTTTTTGGTTGTGGACCCATTTTCTAACTCCTATCTGAAAATTCAGTTAATTACCAATTCATTAAGCCGTCAAATTATACTCTCAGGAAAGAATAACTGTCAAGCAATACTTTAGAAAAGGGAGGTAAAATCCATTCCTACCCATAACATAAATATGAGAGTATAATTTCCGGGTTGTGCAGCCTAAAGACTGCAGAAATTAGGACTGGAGGCTATTTTCCCATGAAGCGACGCTATATCAACCTGATCCTGATACTGGTCCTGCTTGCAGCAGTGATCTGGATTGATCTTCCTTCTTCCACTCAAATTCCACTTATTAACAAACCCATTGCCACTGTGTTAGGATTAGATTTACGCGGTGGAATGCAGGTCATCTTAAAAGCGGATTTACCAGAGGATTCTGAAATAAGTGGTGATTCCTTACAAGTTGCCAGACAAATCTTAGAAAACCGTTCCAATGGTTTAGGTGTCAGTGAAGTTGTATTTCAAGTGGCGGGTAACAACCGAATTGTTGGAGAATTTCCAGGAGCCAGTAATGCTGAGGATGTGATTCAACAAATAAAACAAACTGGTGTATTGGAATTTGTTGATATCGGTGATAACGTATTTAACTTACAAGCTGGGGATGAAATCCACACCGATTTTACATCCACAACCAAAGTTACCAGCGTACCAACTCCCGATTCCCTTACGACAGACACTGCCACAGGAGAAACCACCAAACCTGTATTTCATACAGTGATGACTGGAATAGATTTGAGAGCTGTGGCGGTTGATAGTCCTATTGCCAACACTTACCAGATTAATTTTGAATTGACCTCTGAAGGACGTGATATTTTCGCTGTGCACACAACAGAAAATGTAGGTAAATTTTTAGCTATCGTTCTCGATAATAAAGTCATCTCCGCACCAACAATTTCAACAGCGATTACAGAAGGAACAGGGTCTATCACTGGTTCATTCACGATTGACGAAGCAAATGCATTAGCTGTCCAACTACGATATGGCTCATTACCAATTCCATTAGAAGTAGAGCAAATCAGAGTGATCGGCCCTACTTTAGGTCAGGATTCATTAGAAAAAAGTCTGGTCGCGGGTCTCGTCGGTTTCATTCTGGTTGCTTTATTTATGGCAATATTTTATAAGGTGCCTGGAATTATGGCAGATTTTTCTATCATTATCTATGCATTGGTTACATTTGCTTTATTCAGACTTATCCCAGTTACACTGACCTTACCTGGAATTGCAGGATTTCTTTTGAGTACAGGTAGTGCCTTAGATGCAAATATCCTGATATTTGAACGCCTGAAGGAAGAACTACGAAATGGCAGAACACTCGCGCAAGCTATTGATTTAGGCTGGAAACGAGCATGGCCTTCCATTCGAGATTCAAATATAGCAACACTTATTACCTCAGGAATACTATTTTGGTTCGGATCTACATTTGGGGCCAGTTTTGTTAAAGGTTTTGCAATTACATTAGCTTTGGGTGTCGGTGTCAGTTTATTCTCTGCTATTGTCGTAACCAGAACTTTCCTTTCAATTTCACTCGATGTCATCAAACAACCTGAAAAACATCTCAAGTGGTTTGGCATTTAGAGTAAAGGTGGAAAAAATGAACATACTAGGAAAACGATACGTATTTTTTGCAATTTCAATCATTTTCATTCTTGTTGGCCTCGTGATCATTGCCATTGATGGTCTTCCTTTAGCAGTAGATTTCAGAGGTGGTTCACTACTTGAATTACAATTTACATCTCAAGATTTACCAACCACTGAAGAAGTAGTCAACATTTACAAGAGTTTCAATTTTGAAGAAGTATCAGTACAAACTGCTGTAGATACAAATGATCAACGGACAATTCTTGTTATTCGATCACCATTCATGGATGAACAAGTTAAAGGAAACATTGTTTCTGAATTGGAAGCCTTGAGCAATGATCAAATTACAATTAATCGATTTGAGAGTGTAGGGCCTGTTATTGCAGAACAGGTAACGCAGAGAGCATTTGTGGCGGTTGGATTAGCGGCTTTAGCCGTTGTAATTTATATTACTTTTGCATTCAGAGGAATTACAAATGCTTTTCGCTATGGAATCTGTGGTATTTTAGCAATGATCCATGATGTTTTAATTGTTGTAAGTTTAACAGCCATCGGTGGAAAATTGTTCGGCTGGCAGGTTGATTCCATGTTCTTAACCGCACTATTAACTGTAATCGGTTTCTCCGTTCAGGACAAAATTGTTGTGTTCGATCGCATTAGAGAAAACAGTGTAATCTTTAGAAAATTACAATTCGAGAAACTGGTTAATCACTCTATCGTGCAAACTTTACAAAGGTCAATTAACACCCAATTAATGACAGTTGAATTTATGTTATTGGCATTGGCTTTATTTGGCGGTGTTACTTTACGAGAATTTGCTGTAATTCTGCTCGTTGGCCTGTTCAGTGGTACCTATTCCTCCATTTTTATCGCTGCTCCCCTTCTGGTTGTATGGGAAAATAAAGAATGGAAAAATTGGTTTCAGAAAAAACAAACAGTTTCCGGATAATTTCATTATAAAATTTAATTGAAAAAAGTTCAGCTAAGAGCTGAGCTTTTTTTATTATTTAAAGTACAAATGATATATGTTAATATTTATAATTTCTAGTTACAATAAATTATCTTACCAAAGAAATAGACTTTACCCCACTTATAATCAAATAAGGAGAGAATAAATGAGAAAGGAAGTTGTCCTGATCACTGGTGCAAATGGAGAAATAGGTCATGGATTAATTACCCATTTAGCAGAAAAAGAGAAAATTCACATTTTAGCATTGGATGTAATACCACTTGATGATCATCTTCGATCCATGTGTGAGAGATTTATTCAGGGAGATATTTTAGATCAGATGTTATTGGGTAGATTGGTGGCAGAATACGAAATCCGGACTATTTATCACCTTGCGTCAATTCTTTCAACGAAAGCTGAATACAATCCTGAAACAGCACACCGAGTAAATGTTGAGGGGACATTGAACTTATTAAGACTGGCTGTAGAACAGGCTACCTGGCAAGGAAAACCCGTAAAATTTTTGTATCCAAGTTCCATAGCAGTATATGGTTTACCGGATATCTCCACCAAAAACTCAGCGAATAAAATAAATGAAGAAATATGGTGTCAACCTACCACCATGTATGGTTGTAATAAACTTTATTGTGAGCAATTAGGTCGTTACTACACGAAATTCTATAGACAGTTGGCTGCTGATAAGAATCCAAGTGGGATTGATTTTAGAGCTATCCGATTTCCGGGATTGATTTCTGCAATGACTACCCCTACCGGTGGTACCAGTGATTATGGACCTGAAATGCTCCATTATGCCGCAATGGGAAAACAATATCGATGTTTTGTGAGGCCAGATACACGCTTGCCATTCATGGCCATGCCGGATGCAATCAAAGCATTATTAGAATTAGAGAAAGCTGATAAATCCAGGTTAACGAAATTGGTCTACAATGTTACCAGTTTTAATCCTTCGGCAAAAGAATTCTACGATATAGTGATGGAAGCTTTTCCTGATGCAGCAATTACTTTTGAACCAGATGTCGCCCGACAGGGAATCGTGGATACCTGGCCTGCCGATGTGGATGATAGTGCTGCAACTAATGATTGGAGTTGGTCACCTGATTACGATCAGGAACGAGCGTTTGATGAGTATCTAATTCCTGCAATTAGAGCTCGTTACAAGTAATAATTTTTTCTATCAGACGGGTACTCGAAAAAGTAACCCGTCTTTTATAAAATTCTAATAATGATCATTTATGATTACTCTGAATAATATTGAGGAGGAATTATGGTAAAAGACACCGAAAAAACAAATCATACCCACCATTTTAAAGCGGAAACGAAACAATTATTAAATATTTTAATACACTCACTTTACACAGAAAGAGACATATTTCTCAGAGAGCTCATTTCAAATGCATCAGATGCAATTTCACGATTAAATTTTGAATTATTAACCAATAAGGATGTTCTTGATCCTGATATTGAACCAAAAATCATCATCAATATAGATAAAGACAAAAAAACAATAACAATTTCTGATACTGGAATTGGTATGAACCAGTCAGATATTATGCAAAACCTCGGAACAATCGCTCATTCAGGTGCAAAAGAATTTCTTGAAGCTGCGTCCGAATCCGGAAATATGGACCTAAGTAATATTATCGGGCAATTTGGAGTTGGGTTTTATTCAGCATTTATGGTATCAGACCAAATCGAGGTACTTTCCCGATCTTACTCAAAAACAGACGATGCTGTCCATTGGATTTCTGATGGTGGTGAGACGTATACCATTGAGAAAGCAGAAAAGGATACCAGAGGAACCGAAATCATTTTGCATCTCAAAGAGGATTCACTCGAATATTTAGAAGATTTTAAAATTCGCCAAATCATCAAACGACACTCCGATTATATTCCTTATCCCATCTATCTAAACGATCAAAAAGAGCAAATAAACCGTCAAACAGCAATTTGGCGACAACAACCTCATTCAGTAAAAGCTGAAGAATATAAAGAATTTTATAATCAATTTACCTATGATTTTAAGGATCCAATCGGACATTTACACCTTTCGATTGATGCTCCTATTCAGATGTATGGATTATTATATATACCATCCTCGGCCGAACCAAACTTATTTTCTGACCGCAAAGATTACGGACTCAAATTATATGCAAGAAAAGTAATGATCCAGGAGTTCACTAAAGATCTATTACCTGAATTTTTACGATTTGTTCAAGGCGTTGTTGATTCAGAGGATATTCCATTAAATGTGTCACGAGAGGCATTCCAATCAACTAAATCGATTGCCCAGATTAAGAAAATTCTTTCGTCCAAAGTACTGGATTATCTTGAAAATCTCAAATTAAAAGAACCAGAAAATTATATTTCTTTCTGGAAGGAGTTCGGTTTCTTTATAAAAGAGGGCTTAGCATCATCCACTGAATATGACGAACAACTACTTTCACTGATAAAAATTAAGACAATCAAAAATGGAATCGCTTGGCAATCACTGGATGATTATGTCAATCAGATGGTAGAGAACCAAAAGAAAATTTATTACATAATTGCGGAAGATGAAAATTCAGCCATAAATTCCCCACACCTTGAAATTTTTAAACAGCATGATATTGATGTGGTTACATTTGTTGAACCGATTGATCCATTTGTTTTAATGCGAATCAACAAATACAAAGAATACGATTTAACAAATGTGACATCAAAAGACTTAGATTTACCAGAAAAAGAAACTGACGAGAATAAAAAAGATGAAAAAGAGGATTTGGACCAAAATTCAATCAATGAATTGCTTACTTTTTTCAAAACAACATTAAGCGAAAGAGTAAAAGAAGTTAGAACCACAAAAAAATTGGTGGAATCCCCAGCAAGGTTAGTCGACTCCGATGGAAGTCCTAGTCCAGAAATTCAAAAAGCATATCGGTATTTACAAAAAGAGTTCGAAAGTCCGCAAAAGATACTTGAGATAAATCCACACCACCCCATCATAATCAACTTAGCTTCCCTGAAAGGAATCAATCCATTACGAGAGCTGGTGATAGAACAACTTTTTGAGAATGCATTAATATCCGATGGCGTTCAACCCAATAACGCTGATCTTGTGAAACGAGTGAATAAAATAATAGAAGCAGCCTTAAAATAATAAAGCTAAATATGATAATTAAATGTAGAGCTCCAGATATTGTATCTGGGGTTCTTTATTTAAAATGATGATAAAAATACCTCAAAAATGAGTACATTTGTTTTAACAAAATTACTTAAAATTAGAAGGTAGATACCTTTATTATGATAAACTAAAATAGAAATTAGAGTAAAGTAATGATTTTATTGTCTTCAGAGGAAATTATTGGTACTTTCTACAAGTAGATTAACCTCCCTTGGATTAAATTCCTGGGAGAGTTTTTGTTTTTTCCTGTAGATAAAGAAAATCACAAATTATCCGTATAAATTAATTAAAAGTAAAAAAGAAAAAATTAAGGAGGAAGAGCGCGTGAATAATCAATACATAGATGGGCTTATGAGTCCAAAATCAATAGCTGTTTTAGGTGCTTCAGCTGATCCAACAAAAATTGGTCACAGTGTCTTAAAAAATATCATTTCAGATGGTTATGAAGGAAAAATCTATCCGATTAATCCGAAAGCAGATGAAATCTTAGGTATTAAATGTTATCACTCTTTGCTTGATGTTCCAGGTGAAATCGATGCAGCTGTAGTAACAATTCCAGCAAAATTTGTATTGGATGCCATCGACGAAGCCGGAAAAAAAGGTGTAAAAGGATTAATCATCATCACCTCTGGTTTTTCAGAAGTGGGAAACAAAGAACTTGAAGCAGAGCTTGTGGCAAAAGCACATTCTTATGGAATTCGTATCTTAGGGCCAAATATTGTTGGCACACTTTCAAATTCAGATAAATTAAACGCGTCTTTTGCTCCAATACTTCCTCTTGCAGGAAAAGGCGCTTTGGTTTCACAAAGTGGTGCGTTATTAATCGCCATTGATATGGCTACATTCACAAGACGTGTCGGATTCGAAAAATTAATCTCAATAGGCAATATGTCTGATGTTGATTTTGCTGATCTGGTTGAGTGGTTGGACAAAGATGAAAATACTAGCTCCATCTCGCTTTATATTGAAGGATTCAAAGATGGTCGTAAGTTCATGGATGTTGCCAGAAAAGTATCGAAACCAGTCATTGCTTTAAAAGCAGGCGTTTCAGCTCATGGTGCTGCTGCCGCAGCTTCTCATACAGGCTCTTTAGCTGGTGCTGCGAAAGTGTATGGCGCAGCGTTTCAACAATCTGGAGTTGTTCAGGCTTCTGATTTAGGAAATTTATTTGATCTTTCGCTGGCATTATCACTCCAACCACCAATGAAAGGTGACAATTTATTAATCATCACCAATGGTGGTGGTGTGGGAGTTTTGGCAACAGATGCTGCAGAGAAATTCAACCTCCCAATGAAATTTGCACCAAAAGATGTGCAGGATGAATTAAAGAAACATATGCCCCCATTCGGATCTGCAAAAAATCCTGTGGACTTAACTGGTATGGCTGGATATGACTGGTACCACGAATCCGTAAAATTCTCCTTCGCCCATGAATGGGTTGATGGCCTTGCAGTTCTTTACTGTGAAACAGCCATGACTGAACCAATGGATATTGCACAAGGTATAAAGAAAGCAATTGATGAGTCCGGCGTGAAAGGAAAACCAGTTTGTGTTTCATTTGTTGGTGGAGACAAATCAGAAAAAGCAATGCAATGGCTGGTTGAAAACGGTATACCTGCCTATGCTGGTCCTGATCTGGCTATTAGTGCTTTATCTGCCCTGCGTGAATATACTCGAATGAAGGAAATTGTTTCAGAACCTGATGAAAAATTAACCGATGTAAATAAAGCCAAAGCTCTTTCAATTATTAAAGCAGCTCGTGAAGATGGGCGTGATGCTTTAACTGAAATTGAAGCAAAACAGGTATTTGCTACCTATGGTCTTCCAATCACCGAAACCCAACTGGCAAAAACCGAAGATGAAGCAGTAACCATGGCTAAGGAAATTGGTTTTCCTATCGTCATGAAAATTGTTTCTCCTGAAATTCTTCACAAATCAGATGCTGGTGGTGTAAAAGTCAATATTAAAGATGAAGCATCATGTCGTGAAGCATATCAAACCATTATTGCCAATGCTAAAGCTTACAATTCCGAAGCCAACATCCATGGTATTGCCATCCAGGAAATGGCTCCATGGGGTACCGAGGTAATTTTAGGTTCTGTAAATGATTCAACTTTCGGACCAACAATGATGTTCGGTTTAGGTGGAATTTTTGTTGAAGTTCTAAAAGATGTGACCTTCCGGGTTGCACCTGTTTCCAAGAAATCTGCTATTCGAATGATTAGTGAGATTCGGGGTGCACCAATTTTAGCTGGTGTGCGCGGTGAAGCTCCTCGAGATCGCGAAGTATTAGCTGAAACCATCAGCCGATATGCAAATATGATTGTTGACTTAGCGGATGAAATCAGCGAGTCTGATGCAAATCCCGTGCTTGTTTATGAAGAAGGTAAAGGCGTAAAAGTTGTTGACGCCCGTATTATTTTGAAAAAATAACAAAATTTCAAAAATGGAGGTCGGAAAAAATCCGACCTCCATTTTTTTATATCAGTGCTTTAGCAATCGCTCATAAGAACCAACCCAAGGTTCTCCTATCCGATTATTTGCAGATATTTTAATTGAACTGAATTTTTGAGCCGTTTTTGCTGATAACAAAGCAACCTGAGCCCAATCTTCCTGCAACAACGCTGCTTTCATTTGATTACTGAACTGAGAGGTCCATTCCCAATCAATTCGAAATCGATCGGCTTTAACCCAGTATCCCCTTTTTTCCCAGGCTTCCACCGAAATGTCGATACTTTTATAAATATCTTCTAATCCCAAAACAATAAATGCAGCCAGGTCTCTGGTATTTTTGTCAGGTTGAGTCTGAGTCATCAATTCACGAATTGCTTTAACAATACTTTTTGTTAATTTTGAACGCTCTTTACCACTACTATCTGGATTAATTACTCTTCCCAATTTAATTTTCTCCATAAAAAGAATAAACATCTTATTATAGTCGATTAAAAGACTTATTATTGACGCACTGCCTTGTTACGCTTATAATTTGGACGCCGTGGGGAAGTGCTGGAATTGGCAGACAGGCATGACTTAGGATCATGTGCCGAAAGGCGTAGGGGTTCAAGTCCCCTCTTCCCCATAATAAATTTTTTATATAAGGATTGTTGCTTTGAAAATTGAAACTTTTACCCAAGAAGATCATCAAGTAAAAATAGAAGCCGAATTCGAGGTTGAATTATTTGATAGTTACAAACGACGTGCAGCTAAAAAAATTGCTAAACAAGCAAAAATACCAGGATTTAGACCAGGAAAAGCCCCTTATGATGTTATTTTACGCATTTATGGTGAAGGTGTAATTAATGAAGAGGCTATTGAACTATTAATTGATGAACAATACGCAAAAGTACTTGAAGAAGCCTCCGTCACTCCCTCGGGTCCTGGTTCATTACAGGAAATTGTCCAGCTTGATCCCCCCAAATTAAGTTTTTTGGTTCCTCTGGTGCCTGAAGTAGAATTAGGCGATTATAAAGAAATCAAATTGGATTACAACCCGGAACCCGTTTTGGACGAAGAAATCAATGAATTTTTATCTCGATTGCAGAGAAATTACGCAACGGCAGAGCCAGCAGAACGACCAATTCAAAAAGGCGATGTGGTTTATTTCAAATTGACTGGTTTTGAAAATGAAGAATCAGTTTTGGAAGAAACCCCGGTTCAGTTGATAATTGGTGATGATCAACAAAAAGATAATTGGCCTTTTGAAGGTTTTTCAAATGAATTGATAAATTTAAGTGAAGGTGAATCGAAAGAAATTGAACATACATTTTCTGATGATTCGGATGAAGAACGTTTTAAGGGTAAAACCATAAAATTTAATGCCAATATCCAATCAGTAAAAACTCTCACTCTCCCTGAACTTAATGATGAATTTGCAAGTACTTTAGGTCAATTTGAAAACTTTGCAGAATTAGAAAAAGCAGTCAGAGAGCAACAGGAATCAAATAAAAAACAAGAATACGAAGATAAGTATTTCTCTGAATTAATTTCAAAGTATGCCGAAATTGCATCAGTAAAATTCCCTCCCTTTATGGTTGAGGAAGAAATTGACCATATGTTGAAATCACTTGAGCGAGATCTAAAGCAACAAAATTTGGACTTTGAGACCTATTTGAAATTACTTAATACAGATAAAGAAAAATACATTGCTGAAAATGTTCGCCCTGCTGCACAAAGCCGTGTTAAAAACTCATTAATTATCGAACAGTTAGCCAAGGCGGAGAAAATTGAAGTAGCTAAAGAAGATGTCGACGGAATCATTAATGATACAGTCCAGATGCTACAAAACATGCCCGACCAGAAAGGCAAGAAGTCAAAGGTTTCAAACCAAACACTTAATAACGTTGCCTACAATGCAATTAACCGCCTTTATAATCAAAGAACCCTCGAGCGAATGAAAGCTTTGGCAACTGGTGAAACAATTACAGATTCCAACAGTAATGGAGATCTTGCATCAGAAGCTGTTACAGACGTTGTTGCAGAAACCGATTTGCCAGTAGAATCAAAGGAAACAAATCAACTAATAGACACTGAAGGAGATGTAACTCCTGCAGAGTAGGAAGAAAGGAGTAAAAACAGGTTTATGAGTATTCCTGAATTTTCGTCTGTTATACCAATGGTTATTGAATCTTCTGGTAGAGGTGAGAGAGCTTATGATATTTTTTCACTGCTATTGAAGAACCGGATTATACTGCTTGGCACTCCCATTAATGATCAGGTCGCAAATGTGACCGTAGCCCAATTATTGTTTCTCAGCAGGGAAGACCCAGAAGCCAGTATTCAAATGTACATAAATTCCCCTGGTGGACATATTTACGCTGGTTTAGCAATTTATGATACGATGAAAATGATACCCAATAAGATTTCCACAGTTGCGGTCGGTATGACTGCCTCCTTTGGAACAGTGATATTAGCCGCGGGTGAAAAGGGTCAAAGATATGCCTTGCCACATGCAACCATACACATGCATCAGCCATTGGGTGGTGCGCAAGGACAGGCATCGGATATTGAAATTCAAGCGAAAGAAATTTTGCGTCTAAAATCTCGCCTTAATGAGATTATGGCTGAAAGCACCGGACAGACCCTGGAGACAATAGAAAAGGACACGGAACGAGATTATTATCTCAGTGCAGAACAAGCAGTTAAGTATGGCCTTGTCGACAAAGTGTTGGAAGTTCCAACCAAAAAGTAATTGATCGAATATAAGCATTGAAGCCGGACAGCTATAAGCCATCCGGCTTTATATTTAAGCTGGAAAAATGACCAAATTTAAATCACTCATCTTTGATATGGATGGAGTTTTATGGCAAGATCAAACTCCAATAGGTAACTTAAAAGAGTTATTTAAGATTTTAAATGTCGACAACATCCAATATTCTTTTGCAACTAACAATAGCACCAAAACAATCAATGAATACCAAGTGAGATTAGAAGGTATGGGAATTTCCGTAAAGTCTGAAAGTATCGTGACATCGGGGACAACCATAGCAAGAATGCTTCTCGAATATTTTCCATCTGGTGGTCCAATTTTTATCCTTGGTGAAAATGGCTTAAATGAAACGTTAAATGAGTTTGGTTTTTATCATGAAGAACGAAATGCAATAGCAGTTGTTGGGGGTTTAGATCGTCAAATTAATTATGAAAAGTTAAAAAGAGCAACTTTATTGTTGCAAAAACTTCCTTTTTTTTACACAAATGCAGATACAACTTTTCCTACGCCAGATGGCAATATCCCAGGAGCAGGTTCCATTCTGCGTGCATTAGAAATTGGTAGTGGTAAAAATGCTATTGTAGCCGGAAAACCAAAACCAATTATGTTTCAATATGCTATGCAAATTATGGGAGATCCCCCGGAAGAAACTATGGTTATTGGTGATCGACTGGATACTGATATTCTTGGCGGATTAAATGCTGGTTGTTTTACTGCAATGGTATTATCAGGAATTTCATCCAAAGAAGATTTAGAAATTTCAACCTATCAACCGCATTGGGTGTTTAATGAATTATCAGATTTAATTCAACATTTTCACGAAATTCATTGGGAAATAAACACATGAAAATAAATTTTTTTGACCTGACAAAAGACCAACTGCAAGAAATCATCGTAAATCAACTGCAACAACCTGGTTATCGAGTAAACCAAATTTGGTCAGGTGTTTATAAAAACCTTTGGAATAAACCAGAGGAATTTTCAAATATTTCTAAAGAGTTTCGTGACGAATTGTTCAATTTAATTAATTTTCAGTCTCTTTCCCCCATCCAATCCTTGAAATCAAATGACCATGAAACTGAAAAACTCTTATTTCAATTACAGGACCAAAGAGCTATAGAGACCGTCCTCATGAAATATAATCAAAGACGAACATTATGCATCTCTACCCAGGTTGGGTGTGCTATGGGGTGTGTATTTTGTGCCACGGGACAAATGGGTTTCAAACGTCACTTAACCACAGGCGAAATTGTCGAACAGGTATTATATTTTGCTCGCATATTGAAAATGGATAATGAAAAGGTAACCAATATTGTCCTAATGGGAATGGGAGAACCATTTCATAATTACAATGCAACCATGGAAGCCATCGATCGTCTGTCCGATCCTGAAGGTTTTGGATTAGGTGCACGAAGGTTCACTATTTCCACGGTTGGTCTGGTACCAATGATCAAACGTTTTGCTGATGAAAATCGGCAGGTCAATCTAGCAATCAGCTTGCACGAAGTAAAAGACATTGAAAGGTCTGCCCTCATGCCTGTCAATAAAAAATATGCGATTCAGGAAGTCATTGACGCCTGTAAATACTATGTCGAAAAAACTCACCGCAGAATTACTTTTGAGTGGGCATTAATCGCAGGTAAGAATGATAGTGAACAAACGGCACAGGCACTAGCCAAACTTCTTAAAGGTTTACTTTGCCATGTGAATGCAATTCCGCTTAACCCCACCAATCAATCCATTTATCAGGCATCCAGCAGGGAACAAAGTCTAAAATTTCAAAAAACTTTAGAAAAAAATGGGATCCCCTGTACGATCCGCCTTCGAAGAGGAATTGATATTCAGGCTGGTTGTGGTCAATTAGCGATCCATCATACCAAGTGACCATATGTTATAATTTCAGGCTATGGCAGATTTCATAAACAAATGGAAACAAAGTTTAGATCGAACGAGGAAAATTGCGTTTGGTCGGTTAGCAAATTTTTTTGGTGCAACTGAAATCAATGTTGATACCTGGGATGAATTAGAAGCAATGCTAATTCAAGCCGATATCGGTATCGATACAACTGGTGAAATAATCGAAAGCTTGATTATTAAAGTAGAAAAAGAAGGAGTAACCAGCACTTCGGACCTTCGTCAACATCTGGCAAAAGAATTACAGTCGAAATTGATGATTCCAGAAATTCCTGAATTTTCTGCAATCAAACCGGCAGTAATCATGGTCGTCGGCGTCAATGGATCAGGAAAAACAACGACTTTAGCCAAATTAGGTAAGAAATTTAAAAATCAAGGGAAGAAAATAGTATTTGCAGCAGCAGATACTTATCGAGCGGCTGCAGTTGAGCAATTACAAGTCTGGGGTGATCGTTTAGACATTCCCGTTATCGCCGGACAACCCAATGCAGACCCTGGTGCTGTAGCATATGATGCAGTTCAGGCTGGTATTTCAAAACAATATGATCTGGTTTTTGTGGATACAGCTGGGAGATTACATACCCGATTTAATTTGATGGAAGAATTAAAAAAAGTCAATCGAGTTATCAATAAAGCATTACCCGGTGCTCCACATGCAACCTGGTTAATTTTAGATGCAACGACAGGCCAAAATGCACTCATGCAGGCACGAGCATTCAAGGATGCAGTTAATATAAGTGGTGTAATCCTCACAAAGTTAGATTCCTCCGCCAAAGGAGGAATGGCATTTGCAATTCAGAAAGAACTCAATTTACCGATCATTTATGCTGGTTTAGGTGAAAAACCAGATGATTTTCAAGAATTCGATCCAGCAGCATTTGTTGATGGGTTATTAAATTAATTGGAGTGTTTTTATGCAGGACATTATAGATCGCTTGGCAAATAATCTTGTCAAAATCAACGATCTTCTGGTGCATCTTTGACTTACCAGAAAAAAAAGTAAAACTTTCTGAGTTAGAAAAATTAGCCGAAGACCCAAGTCTTTGGGATAATCGTGATAAAGCTCAAAAAATATTAAAACAAATCGTAGAAATTCGCGATGAAGTTCAATATGTGGAAAAGCTATCACAACGCATATCTGATTCGCATGATTTAGCACTTCTTGGTGATGAATCTATTCGACCTGATCTGGAAGAAGAGATTATTACGTTAGATAAAGAACTCGAACAACTGGAGTTAAGCACCTTACTTTCTGGAAAATTTGATTCTGGAAATGCTTTGCTTGCCATACACGCAGGAGCAGGTGGAACCGATTCTCAGGATTGGGCAGAAATGTTAGAAAGAATGTATTTGCGATGGGCTGAAAAAAACAATTTTTCTGCTGAGATTCTGGATCGGTCTGCAGGTGAGGAGGCGGGTATAAAAAGCGTTACGATCGCGGTGAATGGGAAGTATGCATATGGATACTTAAAATCCGAAAAAGGTGTGCATAGATTAGTAAGATTATCTCCATTTGATGCTGCCCATAGACGGCACACATCATTTGCCCAGGTTGAAGTCCTACCTGATATTAATCAGGGTGATGATGAAATTGACATACCGCAAGAAGATGTGCGTATTGATGTTTACAAATCATCTGGAGCTGGAGGTCAGAACGTCCAGAAAAATAGCACTGCTATTCGATTACTCCATATCCCCACAGGAATAATTGTCACCTGTCAAAATGAACGTTCTCAGCTTCAAAACCGGGAAAATGCATTCCGCGTTCTAAAAGCCAAATTATTGGAAATAAAACGAGAAGAACAGGATAAAGAATTATCAAAATTAAGAGGGGATTACCAGAAAGCGGAATGGGGAAGCCAGATCCGATCTTACGTTCTTCACCCCTATCAATTAGCAAAAGATCACCGCACTGAATTCGAAATAGGTAATGTCAACGCTGTTTTGGATGGGGAATTAAATGGTTTTATTGAAACTTACCTAAAATACTTGAAATCCTGATAATAATTAAAACAAACCTTCATCATTCGGAGGTTTGTTTTAATTATATTTGATTGAAACTTAATCCAAGACAGCAGCTAATTCCACGAGAGATTTATCTAAAGTCTTTTTGGTATTAACTACTTCCGATAATGGAGTATATGTTATTCTTGATTGAATCCAACCCGTTAGAACCCCATAATTTCCATTCGCCATTGCCTCAACTGCTCCTGCACCTAAGCGACTGGCTAGAATTCTATCGTATGCTGATGGATTTCCACCGCGTTGAATGTGACCTAGAATAGCTACACGCAAATCAAAACCGATCGTTTCCTGATGGTCCTTAAAATAATTGGATAATTTTTCAGCATTATATTCAGCCCCTTCAGCTACAATCACGATAGCATGTGCTTTTCCTTTTTCATACGCATCCTCGATATGTTTTGCAATTTCATCTGGATTCGTGGGTACCTCTGGAATGATAACCGCTTCAGCTCCACCAGCTAATGCGGTCATGAGCGCAAGATATCCACAATCTCTCCCCATAACCTCCAACAAAAAGGCTCGTTGGTGCGAGGATGCTGTAATTTTTAATCGATCCACAGCTTCTAAGGCAATGTTCAATGCGGTATCAACTCCAATCGTAATGTCAGAACCAAATAAATCATTATCAATCGTAGAAGCGATTCCTACTACTGGAAAACCTAATTCTGATAATTTATATGCACCCGTTTGGGAACCATTTCCACCGATAACAATCAACCCTTCAATCCCCATGGAATTCAAATTCCGAATAGCTTTCTTTTGACCAGCTTCGGTTTTAAATTCCAAAGACCTGGCACTCCCCAACATTGTGCCACCTCTTTGCATGATTCCACCAACATCGCGAGGTCCTAATGGCATAAAATTTCCCGAAAGCAGTCCTGAATAACCATTTTTTACACCAAATACTTCCCAACCTTTAGCCAGACCAGAGCGAACTACAGCACGAATGGCAGCGTTCATTCCGGGAGCATCACCACCACTAGTAAGAACAGCTATTTTTTTCATCTACAAATCCCTCCAATAATTCGGATTTAATGGTCGAATTCTATCACAATTTGACTTAATAATTTTTCTCCAACTGGTGATAATCTATTTTTTTGTGACACGTAAGAAGGAAAAATATGTACTCTTACAGTATAAATCTTTTTATAATTTATGTAATATTTACCTTGGTACTTTTATTCAAAAGATAAATCAGAATTACTTTTTAATAAATCCCTGAAAAGGTTTTATAGTGAAGGATTATCAATGGCTGATTTTAGAATAAAGAAACACCCTATCTTACAAATTCCTGAATTGGAAGAGATCATTTTTTATTGGAATGGTCACCCATTGAAAGCACAAAAAGGAGAAACCATCTCTTCTGCATTATTTGCGAATGGGATTCGTATTTTTGGACATCATCATAAAGATAAATCTCCGCAGGGTATTTTTTGTGCAAATGGTCAATGTTCTCAGTGTATGGTGGTGGTAAATGGAATTCCAATCAAAGCCTGTATGCAGGAAGTAAAAGATAATATGAAGATCGAGCCATTGGAAGGCTTTCCGACACTTCCGATTGCCGAAGAATCTTCAACAACGGAAAAAATTCTGGAAGTTAATATCCCAGTCCTGATCATTGGTGGTGGACCAGCAGGATTGTCTGCAGCACTAGAATTAGGCAAACTTGGTGCGGAAGTAATATTGATTGATGATAAACATCGCTTGGGAGGAAAATTAGTTTTACAAACTCACCGGTTTTTTGGCTCGACTCAAGCTGTATTTGCAGGAACAAGAGGAATAGACATTGCCACAAAATTAGAAAACGAACTTCATAATTATCCTAATGTAAAAATCTGGTTGAATTCCACGGCTTTAGCAGTATTTTCGGACAAGAAAATAGGTGTTTACAAGAATAATGAGAATTATGTTCTTATCCAACCAGAAATTTTATTGGTTTCATCTGGTGCACGAGAAAAATTCATAACATTCAAAGGAAACACATTACCTGGAGTTTATGGGGCAGGCGCATTTCAAACCCTGGTAAATCGTGATTTAGTACGTCCAGCAGAAAAATTATTCATTGTTGGTGGTGGTAATGTGGGTTTAATTACAGGTTATCATGCATTGCAGGCTGGTATTGGAGTGGTAGGTTTAGTAGAAGCTTTGCCAGAATGTGGTGGATATAAAGTACACAAAGATAAATTATTACGCATGGGTGTACCTATTCTGACTTCTCATACTATTCTGAGTGCAAATGGAAATGAGAATGTGGAGTCAGTCACCATTGCACAGGTTGATTCTAAATTTCATCCAATTCCAGGAACCGAAAAATCATTTGAGTGTGACAGCATTCTTGTCGCAGTGGGATTAGACCCTGTAGATGAATTTTACAAAAAGGGAATTGAATATGGATTAACAACCTTTGTTGCTGGAGACGCTGAAGAAATTGCAGAAGCATCTGCTGCCATCATTGCAGGTAAAATTCGGGGCAGAGAGATCGCTCAGCACTTAGGGATTGACGTTGGTAATGTACCCGATTCATGGTATCGAACCTCCGAAATTCTTAAATCCAAACCAGGTGCAAACAAACGAATAGAGTATCCTGAAATCGAAGAAGGCGTATTCCCAATCATCCACTGCACCCAGGAGATTCCATGTAATCCATGTGCAGATTTATGTCCTCATGGATTAATATTTATTGACAAGGAAGACATTAGACGTACACCCATATTTCTTGGAGATGGTTTCTGTTGTGAGGTTTGTGAACAATGTGTAGCTGGTTGTCCTGGTTTAGCCATAACCCTGGTTGATTATCGTAAGAATATCGAATTGCCGATTGTTTCAATACCTTATGAATTTAATCGAGATCCAATCCAGGAAAATGATGTTGTAACCGCCATGGATACTGAAGGCAAACCATTGGGAGAATTTGAAGTGCTTTCTGTACATACCATACCTTCAAGCGATCGTACCCTGGTGGTTCATCTACAGGCACCGCATGCCATAGCAAAAAATATCGCTGGTATTCGCATGCAGGAAAGCAAAATTACGCATCCAATGGATCATTATGTTCAGCATGTTGATGATGATATGATCGTTTGTCGATGTGAAAGGGTAAATGCAGGTGAGATTCGCTCATTGATTCGACAAGGAATCAGGGATTTCAACGAGATTAAAACGGTTACTCGTGCAGGTATGGGAGCTTGTGGGGCAAAAACCTGTACTTCAATCATCAAAAGGATCTTTAGAGAAGAAGGGATTCCTGACCTTGAAGTCACTGATCAAACTAAAAGGCCACTGTTTATGGAAGTTCCTTTGAGTGTTTTTGCAGGGATAGACAGTAAAGAGGATCTAAACAATGAATAAGCAAAATTTTCCCCATTATGATGTGATAATCATCGGTGCAGGTTCAATTGGAACTCCTACTGCTTTATTCCTGTCTAAATCTGGTTTTAAAGTGCTTGTGCTGGATATGCTTCCCAGTGTCGGACAAGGATCCTCAAAAAGAGCCATTGGAGGAATTCGTGCTACTCACTCCGATCCTGCCAAAATTCGATTGTGTTTACGTTCAATTGAGATCTTCTCAACCTGGAAAGAAATTTACGGAGATGACATCGATTGGTATCGTGGTGGTTACACATTCGTTGCTTACCGCGAGCAGGAAGAAAATACATTAAAAGAGCTTTTAAAAAGACAAAAAGAGTTCGGTTTAAATATCAACTGGTTAAATAAAGAGGAATTTTTAGAAATCGTACCAGATATCAATCCAAACGGATTAATTGGTGGAACGTTCTCGCCAGATGATGGGAATGCATCACCTCTTTTGGCTACACATTCTTTTTATCGTCATGCCATCGACCTTGGTGCAGAATTTCATTTCAATGAATCTGTTGAGGAAATTATCACTCTTGGTGGAAAAGTAAAAGGAGTAAAAACTAATCATTCCACATACGGTGCAGATATAATTATTAATGCAGCTGGACCATGGGCAAAACAGGTGGCTCAGCTTGTTAATATAGATCTACCTGTCCATCCTGATAGTCACGAAGCAGCCATAACTGAATCAGTTTCTCATTTCTTAAATCCAATGGTGGTTGATATTCGACCACAACCAGGATCTTCTAATTTTTATTTTTATCAGCATTCCACAGGTCAGATAATTTTCTGTATAACTCCCAAACCAAATATTTGGGGATTTAATGTGGAAGAAACCAGTGAATTTTTACCAATGGTTGCAAAAAGAATGATTGAAGTTATGCCAAGGCTGCAAAATATCCGCGTACGAAGAACATGGCGTGGTCTGTATCCAATGACGCCGGATGGATATCCGATTATAGGTTGGGCGAAAAATGTTGAAGGTTTTCTACATGCAGCTGGAACTTGTGGACAAGGGTTTATGCTTGGCCCAGGAGTCGGTGAATTGTTAAATCGATTTGTTAATAATTCGGTAACTCCTGAAGATATTGAAATTCTTCATTACGTGTCTCCCGACCGTGATTTCTCTGGACAGGAATTGTTAAAATAGTTATTTGCTGGGATCAGACGAATTACTAAAATCAGTTTTGGATTTTCCATATTTACTAATTAAATGGTTTTTAATCAAACCATTTTGGGTTTTTATTTCGCATAGAACCTGTCAACAAAAAACATATGAAATCCACTTTCTTAGATATAATCTAGCAGTGGAGAAATAATGAAAATTGAAGCATTAATGGAGACATTGCCTGAAAATTACAATTTCGTAGACCGCGAAATGGTAATGAAAGCATACAAATTTGCTGAAAAAGCTCACGAAGGTCAATCCCGCGTTTCTGGCGAGCCTTATATTACCCACTGTGTTTCTGTAGCTGCCATATTAGCCGAATTAAAAGTACCACCCGCTGTCGTAATAGCTGGTTTACTTCACGATACTGTCGAAGACAGCCCGACCACCACGTTAGATATTAAAAACAGTTTTGGGGAAGAAATATCCAGGCTGGTTGATGGAGTAACCAAATTAACCAATCTCCCAAGAGTTTCTCGTGGTGATCAAATTAAAAGACCTGACGAACAATCAAACGATGAGACAGCAGATAATGAAAATGATTTAACAGAGGATGTGTTTCCCATTGTCCGAGATCGAAAAAAAGACTTATCCAATGAAACATTAAGAAAAGTCTTCCTGGCAATGGGTGACGATATCCGAGTCGTGTTAGTTAAATTAGCTGATCGTCTTCATAATATGCGTACATTGGGATATATGCCAGAGAGTAAAAGAAAACGAATTGCCCAGGAAACTTTGGACATTTTTGCTCCACTCGCTAATCGATTAGGTATCTGGCAAATCAAATGGGAATTGGAAGATCTTGGATTTCGTTATGTTAATCCAAATAAATATAAGGAAATAGCCAATAATTTGTCGGTTCGCAGGGGAGACCGTGAACAGGAAATCAATCTCATAAAGGAAAACTTAAAAAAAGTATTATTGAACGCAGGAATTAAAAGCGTTGAAATCTCAGGTCGATCAAAACATATATATTCTATCTATAAAAAAATGGTGGAAAAAGATAAACCATTTGATATGGTGTTGGATTTACGTGGGATACGTTTAATCGTTGAGGATGTTCCCAGTTGTTATGCAGCCTTAGGAGTCATCCATACTCACTGGCGCCCTATTCCTCATGAATTTGACGATTATATCGCTGCTCCGAAGGATAATTTCTATCAAAGTTTACACACTGCGATTATTTACGAAGATGGAAGACCATTAGAAGTGCAAATTCGTACCGCGGAAATGCATCAGAATGCAGAATTTGGTATCGCTGCTCACTGGCGTTACAAAGAACGAGGACCTCGCGATCAAACGTACGAACAACGGATAAATTGGTTAAGACGATTGATGGAATGGCGCCAGGAAGTAGAAGACGCACAGGAATTTGTCGACGGAATGAAGAGTGATGTATTCCAGGACCGTGTGTACATCTTCACCCCGAGAGGAGACATCATCGATCTTCCATCAGGTGCAACCCCCATCGATTTTGCCTACCATGTTCATACAGAAATTGGGAACCGTTGTCGAGGAGCAAAAATCAATGGGAAATTGGTTTCACTCGATTATGCCTTAAAAACTGGTGACCAGGTGGAAATTTTAACGGCAAAACAAGGCGGGCCTAGCCGGGATTGGTTGAATCCGAACCTTGGGTTGGTTAAAACACAAAGAGCTAAATCAAAAATTCGAAACTGGTTTAAAAAACAAGATCGCGACCAAAATGCTGCCCAGGGCAAAATAATGCTGGAAAGAGAAATTAAAAGACTTGGGTTGAAGAATTCCAGTCTGGATGATTTATTATCAAATTATGATCTAAAAAATCTGGAAGATTTATATGTGGGAATTGGATGTGGAGACATATCCATAGGAAGAGTTATCAATCAATTAATTGATACAGAACCAGAGAACGAAGATCCATTACTTATTCCTAAACCAGCTACAGATCAACCTATATCAAGTGATTCAATCACCGTATTGGGTTTAAAAGGATTACTTACCGTGCTAGCCAGATGCTGTAAACCGGCACCCGGAGATGATATCGTTGGTTACATAACACGTGGACGAGGAGCAACAATTCATCGAGCAGATTGTCCAAATGTACTTCGCATGAATGATAGGGAGAGAATAGTTAAAGTTTCCTGGGGCGAATTACATAAGACCTACCCTGTCGCTATTCAAGTAAAAGCGTATGATCGTCAGGGGTTAATGGGTGATATTTCTAATGTTTTGAGCTCTGAAGGTGGAAATTTAGTTGACATTGAACTTAAAGTCTCACATAATTTAGCAACAATTAAACTGGTTGTAGAAGTCAGTGATATTTCACAACTAAGTCGTTTATTGACCCGAATAGAGAGCCTTCCAAATGTAATGGAAGCATATCGGATGCGATCAACATAAAAAAATAGGATCAAAAATTGGAAAATTTATTAACAGTCGAAGAAGCGAAACAAAAAATTCTTCAAGAATTTTCAATCAATCATCCTGTTTTGATCCCTCTTAACCAGTCACTGGGAAAAATATTATCCCAGGATATTTTTGCAGTTATTGATTTACCCCCTTTCAATAATTCAAGCATGGATGGCTTTGCCGTACTCGCCAGTGATGTAAGGGATGCAAGTGAAAAAAAACCGGTTGAACTAAAAATTATTGAAGATATTTCAGCCGGAAAATCTCCGAAATTACAAATCGTTTCTGGCATGGCATCACGAATAATGACCGGTGCTCCACTCCCCATTGGAGCAGATGCGGTTGTACCGGTTGAATTAACCAATTTTTATGATAGGTATTATGAAAAGGAATTACCTGAGTCAATTCAAGTAATTAAATCGGTACTTCCCGGTGATTATGTTCGTCCCAAAGGGCAAGATGTCATAGTTGGTGAAAAAATGTTTTCAAAAGGACATAAACTCAGACCACAGGACCTTGGCTTGCTGGCTGCTCAGGGTATGGACATAATTTCCTGCATTCGACAACCAGTAGTTGCCTTATTAAGCTCAGGAGATGAATTGTTGCAACCTGGAGAAAAACTTCAACCAGGTAAAATTTTTGATTCAAACACAATAACCATCAGAAGTCTATTGGAATCTTTCGGTGCAAAAGTGATTGATCTTGGTGTTGCCAGAGATAACATAAAAGATATCAAAGAAAAACTCAATAAATTAGAGAATTGCACCATTGATTTATTAATATCCACAGCCGGCGTGAGTGTAGGTGTCTATGATTTTATTCGAGAAGTGATCCTCGAAGAGGGAGATTTGTATTTTTGGAAAGTAAATATTCGTCCCGGAAAGCCACTTACGTTTGGTCATTACAAGTCAATCCCTTTCCTGGGATTACCTGGAAATCCTGTTTCCGCTTTTGTATCCACCATAGTTTTTATCAAACCAGTAATAAATAAACTTCTTGGTATATCCGAATTAATAGAAAAAAATTCAGCGGTTTTAGCGGAAGAGATAAATTCTGATGGACGCGAAAGCTATTTGCGAGCAGAAATCAAGATTGAACAAGGAAATTATGTTGCAAAATTGGCAGGACACCAGGGATCTGGTAATGTTTTTTCTTTAGTTTATGCAAATGCTTTACTGATTATTCCAGCTGGTGTAAAATCGCTGCCTAAAGGTCAAATGGTAAAATTCTTTTGGATATAACAATTAAATGAAGATTAAAAAAGCAATTATTATTTTTGCAATTCTTGGCATGTTGGACGCAATATACCTGTCAATAATCAAATTTACCGATAACAAAGCACTATGTATTCAAGGAATTGGTGATTGTTGGTCAGTAAATAATAGTCGCTATTCGGAATGGAATGGGATCCCAATCTCTATTTTCGGGATTCTTGCATACATCAGCATTATCCTGATACTAACACAACAGAAAAAAATGAAAATTCTTATCGATTTTGGGAGCATTTTAGTATTTGGAATTGCCTTAACTGGTTTCTTTTTCTCTATATACTTGACATACTTACAATTTGCTGTTATTAAAGCGATCTGTCCGTTTTGTATTTTTTCAGCAATCACAATGAGTACTGTTTTTATCCTTTCTCTTATTAATTTGTTAAACGAACAAAGAGAATCTAACCTAGAACTAAATTGATTTATCAGGAGGAAATAATAAATGCCAAAAATTCGATGTCATTATGAGGATTGTGAATTTCTAGATGAAGGTTTTTGCTCAGCTGCATTGGTCGAACTCGATCCCGATAAAGGATGTATCACTTATATCCCTTCAGCTGATTCTATACCTGAGGAATCTTGGGATAATGATGAAGATGATGAACTCGATGAATGGGGAGAATTGACCAGTTTAGACGAAGAAGATGAAGACGATTGGTTAGACGAGGACGAAGAGTACTAGAAAGCATAAAAGCAGCTAAAAAGGCTGCTTTTTTGTCTTATAGACCAAAAAAAGTGGTATAACCACTTTTTTTTATAGCTGGGGGTAGAGGATTCGAACCCCTACATACTGATCCAGAGTCAGTTGTCCTACCATTAGACGAACCCCCACTGACCTCGCAAGTTTATCATAATCAGAAATCATTGTACAGGGCATCACATGCAATAATTACCCAGATTCATTTTCCAATACTTTAACTTACAGGCTGTTCTAAAATTTTAATCGCATCTTCTAATCTGGATATTACTTTCTCACGTCCAATAATTTCCATCGTTTCAAATAAAGGAGGACTAACTGTCCGCCCAGTTACAGCTACGCGCAAAATTCCAAATACTTGACCTGGTTTGTAACCCGATTTTTCAACCAATTTCCGCATAGGTTCTTCAGCGATCTCATGGTTGATCGTAGGTAAATTGGAAATGACATTATAAATTTCTCTTAATAAAGTTAATGATTCATCTTGTGTAGTGTTTTTTGCGATTAAATCACCAGGATTAATAATAACATCCTCATCAAACATGAAACCTGCCAAATCGGGTGCTTCATCCAGAGTTTGTAATCTCTCTTGAATGATTGGCGTGATTTTTTCTAATCTCTCAAAACTGGCATGGATCCCCCTGTCATAAAAGAAAGGTTGTATACGCTTAGTTAATTCAGGGATACTTAAATTACGAATGTGTAATCCATTGAAATGATCAAATTTGGTGAAATTAATGGCTGCTGGTGATGGATTAAGTTTTTCCAAACTGAATTTTTCAACTAAATCATCCATCATGAAAAATTCAGTATGATCGTCGAAACTCCAACCCATTAAAGCAATCCAGTTAATAACAGCTTCAGGGAGATAGCCTAATTCGCGCAAATCTTTTATAAAAATCGATTTTCCATCTTTAGCCAAATCCATCGCTTCTCTTTTGCTCATTTTTCCTTTACCGGATGGCTTTAAAAATACACTGAGATGAACCCAGACGGGTTGCTCCCAGCCAAAAGCTTGATGGATCAGGCTGTGTAATGGAAAGGTCGGTAACCATTCTGAACCTCGTAAAACATGAGTAATTTTCATGAGGTGATCATCGACCGGTGCTGCTAAATGATAGAGGGCTAATCCATCAGATTTAACAATGATGTAATCATCCAGAGTGCTGTTTTCAACAACAATATCACCTCTTAGGTGGTCATGAACAGTTGTAGAGCCCGATTTTGGGGTCTTAAAGCGAATAACATGACTTTCTCCCGCTGCAATTCTTCGATCACCTTCTTCCAAAGATAATTCTCGACAAGTACCATCATACTTAGCCTGTACTTTATTTCGGATTTGTTCTTCTCTGACTGCCTGTAATCGTTCCGGCGAACAGAAACAGTAAAAAGCATGCCCATTTTCGACTAATTTTCGCGCATAATCCTGGTAAATTGCTTTTCTTTCAGATTGTCGATAAGGTCCAAACTCTCCCCCTTTATCCGGTCCTTCATCCCATTCCAAACCTAGCCAACGCAATCCATCTAATAATTCTTTCTCAGCACCTTCCACATAACGCTTTTGATCCGTGTCTTCGATCCTGAGAATAAATTGCCCTCCGGTTTGTTTCGCCAATAAATAATCATACAAAGCGGTTCGTGCACTTCCTAGGTGCATATGCCCTGTCGGTGAGGGTGCAAATCTTACTCTTGCTGGTTTCATAGTTGGTGATCTCCCTGTTTATTCTCTATGTCTATGCGCAGAAACGCTTTCAACAAATCCAATTCCTAATAATAATGATGCTAATGAGCTACCGCCATAACTTATAAATGGTAAAGTCAATCCGGTAACGGGAATAACATTTAGATTAACTCCAATATTAACGGCCATCTGAAAAAAGAGCAATGTTCCCACGCCATAAGCAATCAATTGACCAAACATATCAGAAGCTTTTTGGCCCACCCGAAAACATCTATAAATGACAAAAGCCATTATCGACATGACAAAAACAGTACCCACAAACCCAAATTCATGTGCCATTGCAGAGAAAATGAAATCAGTATGGCGTACTTTTAAAAATCGCAATTGAACCTGCGAACCTTGCCCATAACCCATGCCTAAGAATCCCCCTGATCCGATAGAAATTTTTGCCTGATCTACATTGAAAGTTTCACCAAATCGGGCATTTGGATCTGGAAATAAAAAATTTAAAATTCGGTTTTGTTGATATTCCTCTAAAAAATTAAATCCAATAATTCCTAAGACGATTCCAACAGAGGCAAAAATTAATAAATATTTAAAAGGCAAACCTGCATACCATAACAAGGCAAACCAAATGACAAAAATAACAATTGACATACTTAAATTAGGTTGGATGAAAATCCATAAAACGACAAATGCGGTAATCAAAAAACTTTTTAGAATCCAATTCAAATTTTTATCTTGATCCTGAGTTTTATAAAAATAATCAGCCAGGATCACAATCATGATTGTTTTAACTAGTTCCGATGGTTGAATGAGAATTACACCTGTATCAAACCACCTTGCAGAACCATACACCGCTGTTCCGATGACATAAATCGCCATTAGAATGACCACTGAAAAAATATACATGATTCTTGTAAGGGACGATAAATATCGATAATCGATCAAAGAGGTTAGAAAGAGCACAACAAACCCACCCACCACAAAAATTACTTGTCTGGACACAGAATCAGCAATCTCTGCATTTCCAGCGATTGCTGATTGAATCATGGCAATACCGAATATACACAGAATTAACACACCCCCAAATAATAAATAATCAAATTGTTGCCAGAATTCTCGTTTAAACATGGTACTTCTGTAATATTTGCTTAATTATTTTCTACGATTACCTGAAGGTGAGATCGGGATATCTGCGATTAATCGATGCTCTTTCCCTTCCTGAGTCATATTAATTTTAACTTTATTCGGTTCAATATTAATGTATCTGGAAATAACATCGATGATTTCATTTTTCATATTTTCCAATTGACCTGGTGTAATATCAGCTCTATCATGGATTAATACCAGTTTCAGTCTTTCTTTGGCTGTATTGGCACTTTTATTATCTTTTCCAAAGAGATTTTTCAGGAAATTGTCCATTAATCACCTCGAAATTTGATCATTTTCGCCAAACGATTGATGAAGCCATTATTGGCTTCAAGATTCATGAAAGGTACTTCTTCACCTAACAATCTTTTTGCAATATTACGGAAAGCTTGTCCGGCTTTTGAATTATTGGAAAATGTAACGGGTTGTCCTTTGTTAGAAGCTACCACCACCGATTCATCTTCAGGAATCACTCCAATCAAATTGATTGCAAGCAGTTCAAGTACATCATCCGTACTTAACATATCCCCTCTTTTTGTTAAAGTTGGATTGACTCTGTTCAAGATTAACTGTGCAGGACCTTTTTCTTCGGCTTCTACCAAACCAATAATACGATCTGCATCTCTCACAGAAGATACCTCAGGATTCGTCACGACCAGAACAATGTCCGCTGGTGCAAGTGCATTTCTGAATCCACGTTCTATTCCGGCAGGTGAATCAATTATGATCCAGTCAGTCTCATCCCTGAGTTCATCGCATAACCTTATCATATCACTCGGAGAAACAGCACTCTTATCACGTGTCTGAGCAGCAGGTATCAAATACAATTCTGGCAAACGTTTATCCCGAATCATAGCTTGCCGAATTCTACAGCGTCCTTCAACAATATCCACTATGTCATAAACAATTCGATTTTCCAGTCCTAAAATGACATCCAGGTTTCTTAGACCAATATCACCATCTATACATACTACTTTTTGGTTTTCCTGTGCTAATGCTACAGCTAGATTTGCCGAAGTGGTAGTTTTCCCAACTCCACCTTTCCCGCTCGATATAGTGATTACTTTTGCATTCATTAATGTGTTACCTCACCTTAGGATTCCAAGTTTCCGCTATAACCTGACCATTGGTTACCCTCGCAACCTCTGGCTGAGATTTTCCTTTTCTTTTGGGTGAAATTGCTATTATACCTGCTATACGCAATTGAGTTGGGTTCAAGTCTAATGCACAGACTGTAGCTTCCTGATCACCTTCAGAACCAGCCTGTACTACACCGAGACAACGCCCCCAAATAATAATACTTCCCCCAGCAATGATTTCCGCCCCTGGATTAACATCCCCCATAATAATAATATGCCCCTTTGAAACCACTTTAAATCCAGACCGGATCGTTTTTCGTAAAAATATTGCGTCATCACCAGCTAAAGATGAATCTACCGGCTTAATGACTCGCTCAGGTTTTGGAACCGAAATCCTGGTTGCCAGACCTAAATCCTGAGCGGTCAATTCAGTCATGGGTGAGTTTGATAAAATCGCCCATAAGATCACATTTTTATCTGCTAATCGATCTCTTATAGTACCTAATTCAGCAGCATGAAGGATTCTGTTTCCAACCTCGAGGGCAATTCTTGCCCCTTGGAAAAAATTCCCTTTTTCTGAAATTTTTTCCATAAGAGAAGCCTGTATGCTTGACCAATCTCCTTCCCCAATAGAGATTAACAGACCTTCACGAATTCCTTTTATTTGAATTGTCTCAGATTGCTTCAATTATGTAATTCCAACATTTTTATTTTTTTCAAACGCCCAATTATAGCATTTCTCATTGATTAATTTCCAATCCTTGATCCACAGCTTTTAATGCAAAATATGACGCCATGACATCACGAACAACTGGACCACTTAAAACTGCACCCTCATCGCCATCGTAAACAAATACAACAACAGCAATTTCCGGGTCATCATACGGGGCGTAACCCACATACCAGGCATGTGCTGGCCAGGCACCAGGTATACAAATATTTTTTTCCTGAGCAATGTTGTCACAATACTCAGCGGTACCTGTTTTTCCAGCAGAAGGAACCGTCTCACCAGCAAAAATCAAGGCGGATGTTCCATCCACTACTACTTCTCGTAATGCTTCTTTCGTTTTTTCTATCACCCATGGTTCCACCGTTTTTAGCTCACCAGTTGTGCGGAAATTATCATCATATACCTGGATAACCGGGTCCTTGGTTATATCCCGTACCTGTACAGGAGTAAATGGTTGAATGACATTTCCCTCTGCATCCAGTATCTCTTTTACTAGAGTAGGTTTCATCATTATCCCATTATTAGCAATCGTAGCAAATGAAACCAACACCTGAAGTGGGGTCGAAAGCACATATCCTTGACCCATGGTTGCAATATACGTATCACCGGTCGACCAGTTCTCGCCAACATTAATTCTCTTCCAGGTAGGATCAGGAATGAGGCCAGCCATTTCACCAGGCAACTCAATTCCTGTGATTGAACCATATCCCAGAGCTTTGGAGTATTCTCCAATTCTCCAGATATTTAACCCAACTGGTACTTCATCTCCGTAACCACCACCAACTTTATAGAAATACACATCACAGGACAATGCCAGCCCACGAATAAAATCAACGGTCCCATGTCCTGCACCAGTGGTTTTAAACGTATAACACACATAATCGCGTTGAAAACCCGGGTCATTTGGCGAAAATTGTTCCTGAATGGTAACTTTTCCAGGATCGAAAATGGTCGTCTCAGGCCTTACAACATTTTCATTTAAAATACCTACCGCAGGTGCTAATTTGAAAACCGATCCAGGGGGATGCTCAGCTGAAATTGCATGGTTAAACAATGGTTTCCTTGGATCTAATTGCAATTGATTGTAATAATAAGCAGGAATAATCCGAGCTAATCGATTATTTTCAAAAGTGGGATAACTGACCAAAGATAAAATTTCACCTGTTTTAGGGTTCATAGCAATTACTGCACCTACATTGTATTTTTCGACCCCTTTCAGCAAGTTGTAACGGGTCATATTGGCCAATAATGCAGTTTTTGCGGCTGCCTGTAATCTTGTATCTATTGTCAATTTGATATTATTACCAGGTGCTGCTGAAATCGGTACCTCTAAATCACGTATGATCTGTCCCGCACCATCCACTTCCACCACTCTCTGACCATTTGAGCCTAATAGAAAATCATCAAGATATTGCTCAACACCTGCATACCCTACTTTGTCGCGATTCGTTACAAATCCCAAATCCTCATAATAATCAACCTGAGAAGCTGGAATTGGACCTAAAAATCCTATCACTTCAGACGTTAATTCGCCAGTGGGATAATCCCTTACACTCACTATTTCTATATCCACACCAGGCCAATCACTTTTCTTCTCTCGAATGATCATGGCAATTTCAGGATCAATATCGCATTTAACTTGAACAGGACTATATGGAGCATTTGTATCACCGATGTAAACAATTTCCTTTATTCCAAAATCGTTGTAACATGGTGTAAAGTTCTTGATAGCTTCTTCATCATCGATGTTTCCACTGGTTACCGGGATTTCTATCAATTCTGATAACTCCCGGTAAATTCTTTGCATATCACCATTTGGATTATAAGTATCTACATCAGGTAAATATGCTGGAGTAATAATGACATTATACGAAGCTATATTCCTTGCCAAAACAAATCCGTTTCGATCATAAATAATACCTCTTTGTGTAGGATCACTGATCTCTCGAATTCGGTTCTCATTCGCCTGGTCAAGGAAAGCTTTCCCTTGAATTACCTGTAATGAAAAAAGACGATAAACATAAAAAAGAAGGATGGCAGCCATTATCAAAAAAAATACCAATACGCGCCACCGCTGCACTCTAAATTGATCCAGAAAAGATTGGTTCATGTTTCCTCCGCTAACGGATAGACCCAGCGTTGCAATTCGTTCACCAACAAATATACTGGAATTGCAGCGATAATATTGATGATCATACTGGGTAAAATAACAGTCTGAAAGACCTCAGAAGTATTCATACTTATCCCAGAAAAATTGAGGTAAATTCCAAATATACTTAAATGGATAAAAGTAAACAACGCACTAAAAATTAACATACTGATAATCGGCAATTGTTGAATGTTGTGTTTACTCCAAAATACTGAAAGAATTATGATCCCATAAAGGAAAATAATGATAATAATAGGCTCAGCAGAAATTAGAAAAATAAAAAATACGGTAATTACAGAAAATATTAAAATATCTACAAACTCCGTCTTTTTTTGAATGATCCAGGCGATTAATCCCAGCATTAATAAATCTACTTTTCCTGCAAGGATCTGAAGATTACTGAAGATCCCCAATTGAATCATCGCCATCAATAATACGAATATTACGATAAAAATTCTTCTCATGTTATTCTGTTGGGGCAGGGATTAATGGCGTTGTGTCAATGGGTCTGAAATTCTTAATCACCAACACGGCCTGTAATTGAGAATAATCGACAATTGGTTGGATTGTTGCTGTCTGGAATAATTCATTCTCAAATTTTCGGACTGTGATAACCTGTCCGATGAGTATATCCGAAGGATAATTTCCGCCTAAACCGGACGTCAATATAACCTCGCCGGGTTCTAACGTGACATCCTGCGCGATCATATCTAATGTAATTTCTCCAGTAATTGAGCCATTTATTTGGCCATTTACTTCTTGATTCTGCAATTTTACATTGACTATAGCAGCTGGATCAGTGATTAATTGAACCCGAGCAGCTCCTGCAGTCACAGCATCTACGCGTCCAACAAGTCCTGATTGCGTGACAACGGGCATACCTCTCCGGATTCCCTCGTCACTACCATGATCAATGATGATGTAATGCAAAAATGGGCTTGGATCTTTTCCAATGACTGCCGCTGCTGAGTATTGATATTGTGGACGTGTTCGGGCATATCCTAACAATTCTTCCAATCCTTGTGATTCTTCCAGTTGTTCCTGCAAAACAACTATTTGGGATTGTAAACGAGCAACTTCATTTTCTAATTCAATGTTTCTTACCCGCAATTCTTCAACATCCTGAGGAGCATTTAACAATTGATTCACTGCAATGTACCGTGAGGAAATCCATTCTTGCACACCGAAAAATGGCCTTGATAAAGTTACCAAAACTGGGCTAAGATAGCCACCTAATGCTAACAATATCAGTCCCACAGCGATCAGAACAACTGTTAAGGATTTTATTGAATTGAAAAAATTTTTCATTACATTTCTGTATTAATTTTCAATTACGTTTGAACCAATTATTCAATATCAACGAGTAATTTTGAATATTTCTCCAGGTCATCAAGCACTATGCCAGCTCCCCGGGCGACACAGGTTAATGGATCTTCTGCGACCCATACACGTAAATTTAATTCATCCGTTAATCTTTCTTGTAAGCCTAATAACAAGGCACCACCACCAGCCAAGCAAATACCATTTTCCATTAAATCTGCAACAATTTCTGGTGGAGCTTCGTCTAAAGCATCTTTGATCGTATCTATAATCACCTGTACAGATGAACTGATCGCTTCACGTACTTCTACCGATGAGATTTCCAGCTCTTCTGGTAATCCAGTGACCAGATTTCTACCTCTGACACGCATCGTCTTTTCAGTAGGCAATGGATATGCAGAACCCACAGTCATTTTCACTTGTTCTGCCATCCTTTCTCCAATCAAAAGATTATATTTGTTTCGAACATAGGTAATAATGTCCTGGTCTAGTTCATCACCTGCCACTCGTAACGATCGTGATACGACTACTCCATTCATTGATATAATGGCGACTTCTGATGTTCCACCGCCGATATCAACGACCATACTGCCCACAACATCCGTCACGGGTAATCCTGCTCCAAGTGCAGCAGCCATTGGTTCTTCAATCAAGTAAGTTTCGCGTGCTCCCGATTCTTTAGAAGCATCGTAAACTGCATTCTTTTCCACTTCAGTAGCCCCAGAAGGAATTCCAATAACGACACGGGGTCGTGGCAGTGGTACCAAAGTTTGTTGATGAGCTTTGCTTAGAAAATATCCTATCAGGTCTTTGGTAACATCGTATTCAGAAATTACTCCATCCCGCAGGGGTCTTACAGCGATATGAGAGGCTGGTGTTCTTCCCACCATTTCTTTGGCCTGTAAGCCAATTTTTTCTGGTCTTCGTGTTTTCTTATCTAATACCACCCAGGAAGGTTCATTGATAACAATACCTTTTCCCTTAACATTAACAAGGGTGTTAGCAGTACCTAAATCAATGCCAATATCGAGAGAAAAAAGTCCAAACAACCAGTTTAGTGGACGAAAAGCCAAATTGTTACTCCTGCTTTAGGATTTTATAGTCGGATTATACCATACTGAATAATTTACAATTTTTGAGTGAACATTATTGAATCATCGTACACCGCCAGTATTATTAATTTGGTTTCCCAGCAAGTATCCACCAAATGCAAATACCAGCATTTTTAATACTTTACCAATAAAACAAAAAAACAAAAATCTGGTAAGAGATATTTTCATAGCTCCGGCCATAATTCCCACAATATCAAAAGCAGGATTAGGGATAAAAGCCAGAACCACAATGGTTAAGTCTCCATAACGTCGCATCCAGCCTTCTAATTTTTCATGCCATTTGGTTTTCTCAACGATTGCCTGCCCACTAAATCCTGCTAAATAACCGGAGATCTCTCCAATAGTAGCACCTCCTCCTGCTGCCAGTGCAACAAAAAATGGATTAAATACTGCTCCCATGGCAGAGGTGATTAGTACCCCAGGTACAGGCAAAATTAAGGAAGCATTGGTTAATAAAGACGCGAGAAATATACCTACATAACCAAATTGTTCGAGGTACTGGATACTATCCCGATTAAAAAATAAAACAATTGTTAATCCAATAACAAAAAGAAGTGCTAACCAACGAAGTATTGTTAATCTCTTCTCTTTGCTCATGAACCAGATTCATTCAATGATTTGTGTGATTTTAATAGTGACTCTACTCGTGCAATCACCATATCTAATGCTACCTGGTTTCTTCCACCCTCAGGAATGATAACGTCTGCATATCGCTTTGAAGGTTCAACAAAGTCAAGATGCATCGGACGCACAGTGGTCAGGTACTGTGAAATCACCATATCCATCGATCGTCCTCGTTCTGCAATGTCACGCTGCAACCTTCGAATAAACCGAATGTCGTCATCCGTATCAACAAAGATTTTTACATCAAATAATTCTCTGAGTTTTGGTTCAGCAAAAATAAGAATACCTTCTACAACAATAACCAGCTGGGGTTCCACACAAATCGTTTTATCCGTTCTTGTGTGTGTTGTAAAATCATAAATTGGCATCTCAATTGTTTGCCATTTCTTCAATTGTTTTACATGTTCAATCAACAACTCATTTTCTAATGAGTTAGGGTGGTCAAAATTTACCATCTTCCTTTGATTTTCAGGCAACGAACTAAGATCGCGGTAATATGAGTCATGTGCTAAAAAAGCAATTCTATGTGATCCTACATTCCTTAAAATTTCATTAGCAACAGTCGTTTTTCCTGATCCTGATCCCCCGGCAATACCAATTACGAGCGGTGTTTTTCTATTCATCATATGAAAATTATAATCAGAAACGATTAAATACAGTAAGATTAATCCATATTAAAATCAGGAGAGGAAATGTTCGAATTCATCCAAAATCCATTCTTTTGGGCTGGAATCAGTCTTCTGGGGTTGCTGGGAGCAAACACAGCAGTAAATACCGGTTTCGGGAAGAAATATCGTTTATTTGGCCAATTATCAGGTCTATTGTTCAGTGTTGGAAGAATAATTCTGGTTCTACCTATTATTTCTCAACCACGGTTCAATCCCTCAAATTTCTTTACAATCGCTGGTTTAATTATTGGTGGATTTAGTCTAATATTGATTATCCCAGGTCTTTTCAGTCAACCACTGATATCACCTCTTAAAAAAATTGGTTTCAGGACTGACGGATTTTATAAAATAGTTCGCCATCCATTTTATTTAGGTGAAATACTTTTTTCTATATCCCTGGCTGTATTTTTCCGTTCAATTATCGGATTATCCCTGACCCCAATCTGGTGGGTTGCATTGCAATTACATATTATTCATGAAGAAGAAAGTTTAGAAAAAGAATTTGGTCCTTTTTATCTTGAATATAAGAAACGAGTCAAAGGAAGGATTATCCCGATTCCTCCAATCAAATTGGACTCCACAATACCAGAATACCCGTTTAAAAATTTGGTTTTTAGAGGTGGGGGAATGAAAGGGACAGCATACACAGGCGCGTTGGAAATTTTAGAAGAAAGGGGTTTGCTAAAGCAAATTCGAAGAGTAGCTGGTTCCTCAGTTGGTGCCATCACTGCCACGCTGGTGAGTTTTAATAAAAGTTTTCATGAAACGCAACAATTGATCGACTCCCTGGATTTTAAACAGGTTCCTCAACTTCGCTCAGATATTCATGAAGCAGAACCGGAATGGCTTCCAAAATTTATTGGAAAGGAAATAACCAAAATAACAGGAGATTTTGAAGCGGTTCAAAGGTTAATGACGAAATATGGTTGGTATTCAAGTGGATATTTCACACAATGGATTCGAAATGTAATTGCAGAACATTGTGAAGGCAATGGAGCTGCCACCTTTGCTGATTTTAAACGCTTAGGACATAAAGATCTTTATATTGTTAGTGCGAATATATCCAAATTGGAGGTTGCAGTTTTCAGCGCAGAAACCACACCCGATTTTCCTGTAGCTGAAGCAGTGAGAATGTCAATTTCAATTCCACTCTATTTCGAAGTGATGCGGTTCAATGGTAAAGTTTTTGGTGAAGGAGATTACTTTGTGGATGGAGGAATTTTAATGAATTATCCATTACATCTTTTCGATCATCCAAAATTTAAAGAGAACAATATCTGGTTTGAGAATGGGATTAATTGGGAAACATTAGGGTTTTATCTATACACGAATGCAGAATTGGTATCTGAAACAAAAAAAATAGAAAGTTTTAAAGACTTTATATCGCACTTATATGAATCCTATAACATCAGCTTGCAAATCGCAGAAATTGAGAATAATCCAATCAATCAAAGACGATCAGTAAAAATAAATACACTGGGAGTGTCATCAACTGATTTCCAATTAACCAAAAAAGATCAGAAATTTCAGGATTTGATCGAAGAAGGGCGCATAGCAACAAAAAAATATCTGGATAATTATCACAGGTTTATAATTAATAAATAAGAGCCACCGATGGGAGTCGAACCCATGACCGGACGATTACGAATCGTCTGCTCTACCAACTGAGCCACGGTGGCACGTTTGAGATTATATCAGTAGAAAAAATGGTAGGCAAGGATTAATGATCAACGTAGCAATGATTTCTTATCATACATGCCCGTTAGCTACTCTGGGTGGAAAAGATACCGGAGGAATGAATGTATATGTTCATCAGCTTACTCGAACGCTAGGTAAGTTAGGAATCCGGGTTGATGTGTTTACCCGTTCTCAGGATGAACATGTACCTCATGTCCTTCATGATTTAGGTTACCATAATCGAGTAGTTCATATTCCCGCAGGTCCAGAGGTACCATTACCGAAAGCTGAATTAGAAAGGTACATACCAAAATTTGTTCAAGGAATAAAATCTTTTGCTGAAACAAAGAATATTCATTATGACTTGATCCATAGTCATTATTGGATGAGTGGTATTGCTGCGATTGATTTAGCAAATGAATGGAAGATTCCATTTCTGCATATGTTCCACACCCTGGGACTGATGAAAAATCGGATCGCTCGGTCTCCACAGGAAATCGAAGGAGAATATAGGATTCAGGGTGAGAAAAAAGTCATATCCAGTGCAAATCGCATCATCGCTGCTACATTGGCAGAAAAATCTCAGCTTGAGTTTTTATATGAAACACCTTCATCCAAAATTGCTGTCATTCCACCGGGAGTTGATACGCGTCACTTTTATCCAATACCCAAAGATGAAGCCAAAGAAGTTGTTGGTATTCCTGAAAAAACACACACAATCCTATTCGTCGGTAGAATAGAACCACTTAAAGGGATAGATAACTTAATTCAAGCGATTTCGATTATTCAAAAACGTGGTGAACTACAATGTTGTCCTCACGACCTCGTGATTATTGGTGGCGAACCGAATGCAAAACCCGAAGAAATGAATGCAGAAATGGCTAGATTACAGGATATGGTCGAAACTCTTCAAATTGAAAACTTTGTCATCTTCCTTGGAAAACAAGATCAGCAAATGCTCCCTTATTATTATTCTGCTGCGGAGGTGGTTGTAATGCCATCGCATTATGAATCATTTGGGATGGTTGCATTAGAAGCAATGGCATGCGGTACACCTGTTGTGGCATCTCAAGTTGGTGGTCTGGCATTCTTAGTAAGAGATGGTGAGACAGGATTTGTTGTCCCAGGTAATGATGTTCAAGCCTTAGCAAATCGATTAGTCGAATTGATTAAAAATCAAGAATTAAGAAATAAATTAGGCAATCAAAGTACAAAATATGCTCAACTTTATAGTTGGGAAAATATTAGTGAGAAAATAGCTAAAGTTTATAAACAGTTATTAGGCGATATCCAATAAAGCGTACTTTCACACATTTTGGTCCAAAGAAATCGTCGGAGTAGGATCACAATCATACGCGATGGCTAAATAATATGACAAAAAATCACCAAAAAGTATAGTAGTCCATACTTGTGATTGTTGATTAGAACCTCTTGCAGAATAAAAATCTGTTCCAATACCATTGCACATTAATTCTTCTTTAGCACAGTCCAACCTGGATTCGCTCTCAAAATCATTAAAACTTGATTTTAGAAAAACAACTAAGGATTGTTGTGCTAACACAATTGGGTTAA
>DAOUGX010000009.1:0-4490 GCA_034428855.1 Anaerolineaceae bacterium
TTGGAGAAGGTCCGATCAGCCGCTTCAAGATCCCCATTTGCCCAGTATGCGAGCCCCAGCAGCATTGTCGCTGTGCCACGCATAGAGTGATCCTCCTCAGGCAAGAGGTCGAGTGCCCGTCGAGTGTACATTACGGTACCAGTCCAATCGCCAATAGCCTGGGCATGGTAGGCTCGTGTGGTAGCTAACGATACCGGCAGCGACTGAAACTGCTCCTCGTCCACTACAACCAAGCCTGTCGCCTGGTCTCGCGTTCGGTCACTGATGGTTTCCAGCCACCGTTCGACGTCCAGCAATTGGGTTTCAGCAGCCTCTACTTTGCCAGCATTCAACAATGCCTGTGCATACGCAATGCTGAGGACAGGCCTGGCACGGACCAGTTCCTTTGGTAGTGCATTCACCCAATCAAGCCACATGATGATAGACTGGGCTGCCCAACGCCAATCTGGCCATGCCATTTCAGCCAGGTTTGCTGCCCGAGAAAAATCCTCAGCTGCGAGCGCATGGCGGATGGCTTCTGCCGGCAGATCGTTCTGCTGGAACCAAATACTCGCCCGTTGATGAAGCGTGGATACAGGATCGGGTTGCAACTCTTTCAAATACGTCTGCAGAACCTCGGCGAAGAGGTGGTGATAGCGATACCATCGGCGTTGATCATCCAACGGAATAAGAAACAGGTTGCTACGATCTAGAATATCCAGAATTTCTTTGCCATCTTGCCGCTCTGTGACAGCATTGCACAGAGAAGCACACAACCTGTCGAGGATCGCGGTTTGCAGTAAGAAGCTACGGATATATTCAGGCTGGCGCTGAAGCACTTCTTCAACCAGATAATCGAGCACAAAGCGGTGACTTCCAGTGAAAGACTGGATAAAACTGACTACATCTTCCCGGCCTTGCATCGAGATTGCTGCCAATTGCAGCCCAGCAATCCAGCCTTCAGTGCGGGCTTCAAGCGCGGAAATATTCTCAGTTGAGAGATCCAATCCCATCATCCGGTTTAAGAACTCGGATGCTTCGGTGGGAGAAAAGCGCAGGTCCACAGCACGCAACTCGGTCAATTGACCCCGGGCGCGTAACCGCGCCAGGGGGAGATCTGGGTCTTCCCGAGTGACAATAACAAGGTGCATCTGGTACGGCAGATGCTCGAGCAGAAAGGTGAGGGCGGCGTCAACCGGTTTGGAATCAATGGTATGGTAGTCATCAAGAACGAAGACAAAGTTATCAGGAACGGTCGTGATCTCATTGATCAAGGTTGATAGAATCGCTTCCGTGGTTGGCGGTTGAGGGGATTGGATTGTGCCTAACATCCCTTCTCCGAAAGCTGGTATTTTTGATTGCAAAGCAGTAATGAAGTAAACCAGAAAGCGTATTAGATCGCTATCGCCTTCATCTAGTGACAACCAGGCGGCCGGTCTCTTGTCCTCAGTGATCCATTCGCTGATTAGAGTTGTTTTTCCAAAGCCGGCAGGAGCGGAGATGAGGATTAGTTTGCGGCTTGCCAGAAAACCCTCGTTTAGTCGCTCAATCAAGCGCGAACGGATGACTACCGTAGATCGGGGTGGGGGGAGATAAAACTTGGTGGTTATTATTGGTACTGACATTCTGGAATTAATTATACATCGCACCTTAGTTGAGGGTGCGAAAGACGAAAGAAAGAACAAGTACTTGACGAACCCACGTAAAACAGATACTATACGCACATCGATCAACTACTGCTGCGTGCCGGGCAAGCAAGAACCACCGTTCGTCAGGTCGGCTGATTTGCAGAGCCCGCCGCACAAATGGCACGGATTCAGGATTTTGACTCATAACCCGGAGGTCAGTGGTTCGAATACCCAATGGTGCACAATGTCCTATCCTGGCTACTATTTTCCAGACGACCAGCAAAGGTCGTTTTTGATTTAAACAGTTGGTGTTTCATTGAAATTACAGTTTTAAGGACAATGAGCTTACTAACCCATTTACTACGATCCCCTGGAGTCTTAAGGCGGAAAAGGTCAACGACGTGACATATCGTTCTCCGCTGAATGACCTTTGAGGGATTTGAGAATATACCCAACCGTCATGGCTTTTACGGTTCTCAATGGGATAATAAACGGGATGTTGATGTAATTGATCCGCTCTCTTTCACTTAAAAGTACCGGTATGAAGTAATGGTTAGCAGTCCACCTGATTTCTAGTTAAGAATTATTGGAAAAATAAGTGCCGGATTGATGCTGCTGCAACTCATTAACTGAGGAATTCCGGTTTATAACCAAAGGTATCTATGATGATCGATTTGTTTGGCTCATCAACGCCTAATCTTTTTAAGGCAGGCATTTTTGCTAAAAACCCATAGTCAAAGCACTTTGTTCCGTACATGTACAAGGTGTCTAACTTGGGTAGTTGAAGGATATCTTCGAATTCAAAACATACACAATTCTTAATTTCCAAAGTTGTCAGCGATCTTAATGCGGATACCCCGTTGAGGCTTTCCAGTTTACTTTCGGAAATATTCAAATGCAGTAAATTGGGTAAGCTAAGCTGGCACAATTCTTTGAACGAGGACATACTGATATTATTGGCGGAGAAAAGATTCAAATGATTCAGTTGATCCAGTGGTAATAAACTTTCATAGGATGAAAAATCCAGATATAGCGTTTTTAACTGCTGCAAGGTGGCCAGCGGTGCCAAACTGGATAACTGATTGCACGAAAGATCTAAAACCCTGATCGGAAGTCCCTGGAGGGGACTGAGATCATTAAATTTTTGGAAAATCAAAACAAGATAATTCAAATTACGAAAATACGCAAAATCGGAAAGATCGAAAAGTTCACCGCGATCATAGAATACTTCCGGTAAACCCTGTCTTTTGTGCACCATGATATGATCTACATACTTGTAACTGGTCAGGTATTGTTCTCCAAAGGCATTCGCGAAGAATATTAGCCTCTGTACCGCCGCCGTATGTTTCGTTTCCAACTGGCGATCAGCAGGGAAACCAATTTGTTCACAAGCCGCCTTGCGTGCCAAATCACAAACAAATTTAAGTTGGCCGGTTAATGGCAATTGTACAGGTTGAACCTGGGTATGTTGGGGTATTTCGGGCTGGAGTTTCTCGGGAATGGGTGCCGCACTAACCAGAGGGTTTTGAACGACAGTTTTTTGGCTGATCTGATCCTCTGGGTTTACTTTCCCGGTCGTTTTCAATACAGAATCAAAGGAGTACGAATATTTTCTGGTGTAGGTGTCCTCATCTAATTGATATTTTAGGATCGCCTGCTTGGATCCAATTTGTAACTGAAGTCCTGGAGTCAATGTTGTCGGCCTGAGATAGATGGCAATGAACGGGATTTTTTTCGCCAAAGCAAAGTTGATTTCATTGCGCACATTTTCAGACGCCACTGAATTAGGGGTAATAAAAACCACAAATAACCTGCAGGTGTTTAAGGCATTGGCAATTTCTTCTGGCCATTCAATTCCAGGTTCAATCCCTTCGTCATACCAGACCTTATACCCTTGCCGGTAAAACTGTGAAAGGATGGGATACACTTCTCCAGAATCCTTATGAGCATAACTGATGAACATGTACGGCTCATTTCCTTTGTACGCGCTGAAAGGTATAACTTCTAATGGAGTGATAGTAGAAGATAAGGTTGCAGGCTGTTCCACCCTATTCTCATTTGTGTTTACAGAATTCATGATTTCTCCCACTTTTTTCTTGTTGGATAAGTGCAATGGGGTGGGTCTACTCTCAGGGATTAAAAAATTCACAATTTGGGAAATTGCTTGCGGGCATGAATGATTTTGCAAACTCCATTTGCAGCAAGCTTTCTTCAAGTAGATTCACCAGATGATTGTTAAATTGTTCCAAGCTTCCACATATGATAAATTTTACATTCAAATTCACCACACAAAGGTGATTGTTATGGTTGAACACACTTAAGTTTAACATGGTTTCCACCATTGTCCATCGATTTTAGCAATACTTTTCATGAAATTGGATGAAAACTAGGCAATGGTTTTCCTACTGTCGTGAAATACACCTTCTTTCAATGGTTAATATCAAATCGAATTCTCTGGCTTGTGGGTAAGTTCTAACCGAATTTGCGATTTCTATGATATTCGCTTTAAGATAGTAATAATCAAACCTTAAGGGTTTTATTGAACCGAAAATCAATAGGCAAAGCTTAAAAGGTAACCCGAAGGTCTAAAGATAACGATTTAAGATGGGAATTCATAATCATGAATTTGAAATACAAAAATTAATTTATTCGTTTAAAGAGGGTTCAGGTGGAGTATGGGTATCGATTGGCAACCATACGATAAAACAGCTACCTTCACCAACCGTACTCGTGAATGTCAGAGTGCCATGATGTGCCTCTACCAGATCACGAGCGATTGATAAACCCAATCCCATACCTTCCGGTAACCGTTGAGCAGCTTTTCCACGTTGATAAGGCTCAAAGATTCGGTCAGCTTCTTCGGGATCAATGCCAGGTCCATTA
>DAOUGX010000010.1:0-7816 GCA_034428855.1 Anaerolineaceae bacterium
TCAACCGGTGGGACTGCTTTTGTCAAAGCGGTATTAATGATTGTGTTCAGAATTCCAGCATTCATGGCAATTGGTAAGAGAACTACCAGTAAGATAATTAAATTCGGGGTAAAAGCCCATGCAAAGAAACTAATGGAAATTAATAGAGTTGAGACAAAGATAATTTTTTGATCCGGAAAACGATCGGATAATTTTCCTACAATTACACCCTGAGTGATTACAGAAATTACCCCAACGTACGTTAAGATATACCCAATATTTTGAGCATTTAGTCCCAGGCGATATTCACCATATAAAGCAAAAATGGATTGAAAGAGAGCGAAGGCAAAACCATATAGAACACGGGTGTGGAGAAGTGGGCCAATGACTGGTTTCTTTAAAGTGACAAATAATGAATTGATTGATATTGGGGACTTTTTCTGTGATTGAATTTCTAATTTTCTTTCGTTAGTGAGCGATTCTGGTAACCACATAAACACAACCAAAAGATTAAAAAAGGCAATACCGGATGCCAGGAAGGATGGCACTTCGTATCCCCATTGGCTTAGGATTCCTCCCAGGGCTGGACCAATTATGAAGCCCAAACCAAAGGCTGCGCCAATTAATCCAAGACCACGGGATCGATTTTTTGCATCGGTGATATCTGTTATGTAAGCCTGAGCTACACTGATATTTCCGGCTGTGATTCCAGCAATCAGACGGGCGATGAATAACATGGTTAGATTTGTTGCAAATCCTAACAATGCAAAACTAATTGCACCACCCAGGATGCTAATTAAAAGGAATGGTCTGCGTCCGTATCGATCTGATAATCGTCCTAAAAAAGGAGCGCTAAACATTTGCCCAGCAGCGTAAATAGCAACCAAAAATCCTACCTGTGAGGCTGAAGCACCATAACTCTCCGCATAGAAAGGAAGCAAAGGTAATATGACACTGAAGCCAAGAAGATCAATAAAAACAACCAGAAAAATGGAAAACAAACGTTTTTTGTCTGACAAGAAAACCTCTTATCCTGAAAAACCGACTATTCTTTTGAATATGCCAGATTTCTATATATTTTCTTTTCGATGATTTCTATATTCTTACTGGGTGAAAAGTTTATCACTTCTCCTGGCATCTGGAGAATGATTTCAGGATTATTTTGAAAAGCAAGACCGCCAAAAAATACCAGCGGTTTTTCAAAAGGATGGTTCTCTACGATGCCTTTCAGTGGTTTTAATGCTAATGCAGCTTCTCTGGTTGTGGCAGTAAACATTAAAGCATTTGGTTTTAATACATTTAAAGTTTCTTGAATCCGTTCTAAACTTAAATTTTGACCAAAATATTTTACATCCCATCCACGCCAACGTAACATCACTACCAGACTGAGGATTCCAACCTGGTGCATTTCTCCAGGCGCACAGGCTGCTAAGATGGTGCCTTCACGGGTAGGAACAGAGGAAGAATAAAACATTCCCATTAAATGTTGTTCACAAAATTGAGTAGCAAAATGTTCTACAGCAATGGGGATTTCACCATTATGCCAGGCATTACCTATACGTTCCAGTGTCACCTGAACTACTTCTGTCAACACCTGGTCAACGTTATAGATGGAAAATGCACGCCTTAATATTTCGGAGGCATGTTCATTTTGATAATTCATTAGATATTGTTGAAAATGCCGGGAGAAGATTTCAAGCGATACCTGGTTAACAGTCTCATCAGACTCCGCATGTGCCTGTACGTTTTCAGTCGCCGGGTCATTTCCAGCACTTCGCAATTCATTGAGGTATTTAACTGCCTGACCAATACTCATGCCGGTGTCGTTTTGTTGTTTTAACCAACGTAAAAGTCGCACATCGTAGGGTGAATACAAACGATATCCTTGTTCTCCCCGGTGTGGGCTTGGCATGCCATAACGTCTTTCCCAAGCCCGTAAGGTAACAGGTAATAAATTCAACATACTGGCAACTGCTTTTATGTTGTAAATAGGTAATAAATCTTTGTCATTCGTAGAACTGGTCATTTTTTTTCGTTCCATTTGACTGCTTCCTTTTAATTTCATAATTACCTTATTTATACAAGATATTTAAAAAATTGCACAAGGTTTGTCTAATGTTAGACAAACCTTGTGCGTTTAAAGGAGTGTGCCAGATATCAGACGAGTTCTTTTTCTTTAAGTAAATTTTTAATGGTATCCAGACCATCTTCAAAAGTTTTGCCGATGTAATGACCAGGGACCATATCTCTAACACGTTGACTGCTATCGAAAGCGCTACCTGCATATGCCAGCGCAGGGGCAGGGTCAATCTGATCCAGTTTTTCTTTCAAACGACGCATTTCAAACGCTGCCAGATCGGAGGAGGCGGTCAGAACGATCAAATCGGGGAATTCATAGCTGGCATAATCAACCAGGTCATCAATGGGTAGGTCTGGTCCCAGATATTCCACACGGTAACCCTCACTGCGGAGTAAAACAGCCATCATTAAACTACCTAATTCGTGCTGTTCTGTTGGAGCACAACCTAACTGGACGTAAGGTGCATTCCTTCGTGAGGGGTATGCCTGTAACAATGACATCAAACGAGCACGCAGAAAATTGGAGGCGTAATGTTCAGTGGTGATACGAATTTCACCACGGTACCAGGCTTCTCCAATCGCAGCCAGTGTAGGTGCAATGATGCGGCTGAAAATTGTCATAAGATCAAAACTTGCGTGTAATTCCCGAAGCAGATCGGTAGCGCGATCTTCATCATGTTTAATTAAGGACTCATATAACCAATGTGTGTAGGTTTCAGGGGTGGCTTTCGGAGCAACCAGTGTTCGGGTTGGAGCGGATGGAACCGCATCCGGCCAAACACCATTACGGGTCATTTGACGCAATTCCAGCACGGCATTGCTAATCGAAATTCCTTCATCAACTCTGGATTTGATCCAACGTAAAATAGCAATATCCCGTTCGGAATATAAACGATAACGATTGTCAGACCTATGAGGGCTGAGAAGATCATGTCGACGCTCCCAGGCACGCAATGTTACTGGGCGAATTCCAGTTTGGACGCTAACAGATTTTATGGTATAACGGGGTTCGTCGGAAAAATCATTGATTGTTGTCATTTTCTGCTCCTGTTTGTTTTTTGTTCAGAACCTTGGTTCTGGAGTCAGTGTTGTTTTTTGAATTATTTGATTAATCTGTATAAATTATTTATAACCTTTTTTCGATAAACTGTCAATTAATTCAGCTAAATCGGATAATTTTTATCATAATAACTTTACATTAAAAGAATATTAGAATCAGACGTGAAAATGAAAAATTAGCTGAAAAAATCCAAAAGTCGATTAATAAAAAGGATTCTTCCATGAATAATAAGATTGTGATAGCTTCTACAAACCCTGTAAAAATTAATGCAGTGAAAAATGCATTTCAGCAATTGCTACCAAATCATCAATTTCATATCTTTGAAGCGGATGTACCTTCGGGTGTGAGCAAGCAACCCGTTTCGGATCAGGAGACATTGCTGGGAGCCATTAATCGGGTTGGGGCTGTTCGTAAATTAATTCCAGATACAGATTTTTGGATTGGGATTGAGGGAGGCATTGATTTTGATCAGCATGGAGATATGCTGGCATTTGCCTGGGTTGTTATTGATAATGGAACCATGATGGGTAAAGCCAGATCAGGCAGTTTTTATTTACCTCCAGCGATCACAGCTTTGGTTAAACAAGGAAAAGAATTGGGCGAAGCTGACGATATCGTTTTTGGACAGGAAAATTCAAAACAGAAAAACGGAGCAATCGGTCTTTTAACCAATGATTTGATTGATCGGAGTGGTTTATACGAGCATGCAGTCGTCCTGGCTTTTGTCCCATTTTATAACCCGGATTTGTATTATTGATCCTCTGGAAGAATGAATTAAGCTTAACCGGATGACCTGAATAATCGGTTATACTTGTGGCATCAAAATTCTGGAGGGTCTCTATGGCAAAAGTGATCATTTTAACCGATAGTAGTGCTTATCTACCAAAGGAAATAGTATCGGAATATCCGATCGAAGTGTTACCCCTCACATTAATTTGGGAAGGGAAACCGTATCGTGATGGAGTGGATATTCTTCCTGATGAGTTTTACCAGCGATTATCAACCAGTGAAAGTTTGCCACAAACCAGCCAGGTCACGGTTAATCAATACCAGGAAATGTTTCAAAAGTTATTGGATCAAGGCTATGATGTGCTGTGTATGGGTATTTCGAATGGAATTTCCAGTTCTTACGATTCATCCATTCAGGCATTAAAGTCTTTTCATGGCAAGGCTGTCGAAGTTTTGGATACAAAACTGGTTTCAATGGCCCTCGGTTTGCAGGTTCTGGAAGCGGCAAAAGCTGCTAAAAGGGGTGCCAGCCTGGCAGAGTGCAAACAAATTGCTGAGGAAGCTTATCCCAAAATTGGGGTTTATTTCACGGTGGATACTTTAAAATATCTGGCCGCTGGGGGGCGTATCAATAGTGCCAAACGTTTAGTAGGAACTGCATTAAATATTAAGCCGATCCTTGAAATTCGAGATGGCAAAATTGAGCTGGTGGAAAGTGTTATTTCTAAGAAAAAGGCCATTCGACGCATGGTAAAAATGGTGGAAAAAAACATAGAAGGAAAAAAGCCTGTGCGCATTTCTGTTTTCCATGCATTGGAACAGGAAGCTGCCAGGAGTTTATTAGCTGAACTGAAAGAAACATTTGGTGCAGAAGATGCCATACTTTCACATGTCAGTCCGGTGGTGGGGGCACATGTCGGACCAGGTACGATTTCAATTGCTTATATGGCAGGATAATTGGTTTGTTTATGGTTTGTAAATAAGTAACAAAATAATAACGGTTTTTCAATTGGAAATAAACCGAGACTTCACTATAATAGTTTTATCTACGAGTAATTAAAAAAATGTTAAAACCTCCCATTGAATCAGATGTGATTGATATTAATAAGAACACTCGCTGTCCAATCTGCCAGACCGAGTTCCTACAAATTCAGAGGTCTGATCTGAATGAAAAATTTTTGATCTGCCCAGTTTGTGGGATTAAATTTAAAGCTGCTCCAAGTAGTGACCATTTAATGTTTGTGGAAACTCCCATCAACTTCCCCAATAACCTGGTTGGTTTATGGTTATCTCGTGCGCAGATTGGAAAAGCCCTGCATGATTACCGTATGAAGAGTACCCAAAATGGAGTTGATCACCAGGACCCAAAAAAAACCGTCGACATTCCTAAAGCAAATCCATTAAGAGCGCAAGCAGTTCGTAAAGCTAGAGCATACATTAATGATGGGAAATCACCTGAATTTGTAAAACGACAATTAAATGAGGAAATGCAACTGAGCAATTATGCTGTCGAAGAAATTATTGCCGATGCACTGGCTGTAAAAAAAGCGAAACAGAAACAACGTTTACACCGTGTGATGTATTTTTTGTCTGCAATTTTGCTGCTGCTGGTGATCGCATATTTTGTTTTAATGGTCGTTTTTCGATAATCTTTTCATTCAAAAACAAGAATTGATACCTGATTCGCTGGCAATCGAAGGAAAATTTCCTGATCCTGAATTCGATAATTGGTTTGATTGCCTAAGCTACTCCGGACTTGTTTATGGTTGGGAATTTTTATCCCTGGTAAAGAACATTCTTCGGAGGCTGCATTCAAACTAACCAGAATGTGTTGATTTTCTGTTTCGCGCCAGAAGGCGAATTGTTGTGAGTTGACATGTGCTTGTCGATAACGACCTATTTGAAGGGCAGACCAGCTTGAACGGATTTGAGCTATTTTCTGGATGAAAACTGGTAAATTTGGATTCGGTGCATGCTGGATCATTTGATTTAAATCGATGGCTGGCCTTAATGCGAAATCACTGTTTTGTGATCTCTTTCCACTGATTCCCCATTCACTACCATAATAAATGGAAGGAATTCCTGGCATACAGAACAGCAAAGCATACAGGAGAATCAGATGTTCCTGGTTGGTTAGCTGACTGGTAATACGATTGACATCGTGATTATCCACAAAATTGTATAGAAACTCATCGGTATAAATCCCTTCCTGTCCAAATTGACGTTTTAATGTATGCGCTATTTCAAAAAAATTCTTGTCATTCAAACTGGAATAAAGACCTTTATAGGCTTCGTAATTAGTAACACTGTGTAAATGTTGTAAATTTACCCAGGGTTGATACGGACCATGCACCACCTCACCCATGAGCCAAAAATCAGATCTGAGTGAATTGGTCAATTTTCGTAAATCCTGCCAGAAATCCATGTGGACATGATCGGCAGCATCCAATCGCAACCCATCAATTTCCCATTCATTCAACCAGAATCTTACTGCTGAAAATAAATATTCTCGCACCGAGAGATTCGAAAGGTTAAATTTGGGTAACGAATAATGTCCTGCCCAGGTTTGATAGTCGAAGGCATCTCCAACCGGGCTTTGCCTGTCGAAGCGAACACCTTCATACCAATCGCAATAAGCAGAATTTTTTCCATTCTCACGAATATCACGAAAAGCAAAAAAGTCCCTGCCACTATGGTTAAAGACGGCATCCAGGATGATGCGCATCCCTCTTCTGTGAACTTCCTTGGAGAAACGCTGGAATGACAAATTATCTCCCAGGCGTGAGTCAATTTGAAAATAATCAACCAGATCATAACCATGAGAACTGCTTTGCAATACCGGACCCAAAAAAAGTGTGTTTACACCCAGCCATTGCAGATGATCCAACCAGGGGTAAAGTTGTTCGATACGATGTGAGGTCGATGGATGGTGGTTATCGATCTGAAGCGCTGAGGTAAGTCCAAGAGGATAGATATGATATATGAATGCAGACGGTATCCATGAGGGTATATTTTTCATATTGTTTTATACCGAACGGTATAGATTCCTTTCAAAAAAATTTCTTACGAAAAGATTCCATGCATAAATTGGTGAACTGCATGATTTACACGGATTTGATCGATTTCGATTTCACCTTGAATAATCATGGATGCGTACGAAAAAAGTAAACCCTGAAAAGAGGTTGCTAATAAAAGTTCTCGTCCACGCATATTGCCATGTTGTTGAGCTACATTCAAAAAGAAATTGTGAAGGGCAGATTGATGCTTTTGGATATAAGGTGAAATTGCCAGGTAGCTGGTACTTTGTGGGGGTGACAGGCGGGTAGCCATCCAGAGACGAAAGAACCGTGTCTGATGTTGGGCAAAATCCAGATACAAGTTGAAGATGTTGCGCAGATTGGTTTGCACATCTCCTCGGTATATTAATACCTCCAACAATTTTTGATGGAAAGGTGAGAGATAATAATCAAGAATGGCATCCAATAAACCTTGTTTGGATCCAAAGTAATGATACAGAGTGGGTTTGGTAAAACCTGCGGTCTCAATTATTTCCTGGACACCAACCGCATCATAGCCATGTTGAGAGAATAACTGGCAGGCAGTCTGTAAAATGGTGAGTTTGTTATCACTCATGAAATGTATTATACCGAACGGTATAGAGGATGTCAATAGAGAAAGTTGTTAAGTTGTTAAGCTGATAAGTTACTAAGAATTGTTCATGGCACCAGGTATTCGGCAAGGTGCAATGCACTTTTGGTGGAGTTTTGGAGGGATTAATTTCTTACGACAGGTAAGATTGTTGATCTCCAAGTGCAACGCACCATGTATCTTGTATGGTGAAATGCACCGGATCAAATATCCTTCATCACTTTTTCAAGAATATTCAACGTTTGATGCATGAGTGGCATATTTGCCTGTGAGCCCATGTGACCCAGGCGGAATACTTTGTCTGCTAATGGGCCATAACTA
>DAOUGX010000011.1:0-4415 GCA_034428855.1 Anaerolineaceae bacterium
CACCACGATCATTATTATTCTTTCAATGTTGTTTGAGTAAGCTCGCTACTTTCGGATGTAAATTAACATCCCTTCACTGCCATATATATCTGTTGGGATCAGTGCCAATAAATCATACTGTTCGATGAAACGCGGATCTTTAAATAATCCAAGCCGGCCATAGACTTCCATTAAAACCACCAATTCTGGTTGTTGGTCAATGATTAAATCGGGAGCAACGGCATAATTGGTAACATAATATGTATCGTCCAATGGGTAATATTTCAGTGCTTCGGGTGAGTTAAGCCCCACAGTATCCAGTATACGAGCCTGAGTGAAATATCCAAGAACACCCACATCCCCGGCAGCCAGGGTGGTCTCATTGGTTAGAAATGGTTGAACAATCTGAGCAGCTTTTTGATACAGTAATTCCAGTTTGAACCATGCCATGCCAGGAGCAGGGCGGTCAGGTCCATGATCTGGATGCATTTGCCAGTTATTTAATAGATTAACAAAAGGAATGACAATAACTAAAATAACTAAAAGGAAATTTTGCGTGAAAATGGGAAATTTTAATTTTGGAATGGCAAAAACTGAAGAAAAGAACACCTCTGTTCCAGCCAGAATTCCTAAAAATAGAAATGGTAATGGCGGGGTCAGATACCAGCGAAAAATCAATGGGTTGGCTATCGCGAATACCAGCAGGTAAAGCCATGGGTATACCATGATCGCTAGACTGCGCTGATCGATTTTGAAAAATGACCTTGACCCAACCAGAAAAAGAAACGGGTAAACAAGTATTCCCGAACCGACAGCGAAGGCAGCCCCAAACCAGCGATCAGCCATGAAGGGGGTGGCGTAATGTTGCAGTAAACGGATCAGTCCTTCTTCTGGCTTCAAATGGTAAGCCCCCAGTTTTGCCTGAACGGAGTGTGGAATAGGAGAACCGAATTGTAAGGTAGCAAAGCTGTACCATATTAATGGAAGGAGTAAAAGAGCTGCCAGGTCGTACCAGTATAATTTTTGTTGTTTTTTTAAAACACGGATGAAATGGTCCAGAGCGATCAATCCGATCAGCAGAATGGTATCCGGCCGGGTGAGGAGTGCCAGACTTCCCAGAAAAGCAGCTATCGTGATTCTTTTCGTCAGGTAAAAATAGGACATTCCAACCAATAACAGCACTACCAGGCTGGTTTCGAGACCTCCAATTGCAAAAGTGACACTATAAGGTGCGATACCCCAGGCGAGTGCTGCACCTACACCAGCTATATTTTTTTGAAAGTGCATACCGATCAAATAAAGAAAGATTGAGGTTAATCCATCAGCCAGCCCATTCATGAATACAGCCAGGTCAGGAAAAGGTGCCTGCGTACCTCCACTTATTGACCCTAAAAGCACCATGATCAAAGTGTATAGCGGAGTGGTTGTTCCTAAAATTGGTTCACCGGGATTGTAAACAAAACCTTCCCCAGCGAGAATATTTTGTGCATAGCGGAAGGTTATGTAAGCGTCATCAATTGTGCGTGGTCCGGGGATTATCCGTGCGCTGAATGTCAATAAAAATAATAACAGAGGTAGAAATCGGGTCAGTTTTTTCACATTGGCTTAATTATAGATGAGATTCCTTTTCACTCCCCCAACAAATCATTGACAACATCTCGAACCCAATATGGATATTGACCTTGATGCGAAAGCCTGCGAATGCTATCCAGATGATTTCCAAGAGTAACAATGGCTGGTTCTTCTATCTGATTTTTTACCTGGCCTAAACCCACAGTTGAAAGCAGTCCATTGCAGAGGCACCGGCGAGACTGTGTGTTTTGTAGTAAACCACGTTTTTTCATAAAACTTTCCACTGGCGCTGCCGAGCATCGATGGAACAACTTACGTTTACCATTTTCATCCGGTTTGCTCAAGCCGCGTTGCTGTAAGAGTCCAATGTCGCAAAGCCTGCTTCGAGATTCGTAAACCGAGTCATCAGACAATGTCCCATCTAATTGAACAACCTTAAAAGGAAATCCTGTAGGGGAAAATAAGGTTGTTCGGATCAAAGCATCATCATCTGTACCTTTCTTGATTTCATTCAGGATCGCAGTTCGATAGGCGGGTTTCATCCCGGATTCCTCAGCCAGGGCAAACACCGAACCTGCTTGAACGCCGGTTGCTCCCAGACTTAGTGCTTTTTGAATTTTTTCATAGCTTCCATAACCACCTGCTAACCAGAAGGGTAAACCAATTTGCCTGATGGCATTTATGTCCGGTTCGTCAAAATTACTGTAAATGGGTTGATTCAGTTCATCCACCTTCAATGGCCCTTGCGGTCCGGCATTATGACCACCTGCGGTATGATGTTCAATGATGAAGCCATCGGGTGGCTCACTTTGACTTTCAGCCAGAGTTTGAACCAGGCCTTGCAGAGAAGCAATTGCCAGGATTGCTGGTCGGTGGAGTGGTTTGATAGTAAACTTTCCATCCGCTACTTGTCTGGGATCAAAGGGAACATAAAAATCTTCTCCGGGTTCACGGTATAAAACCTGGATATCAATTCTAACCTTTTCATGGTTTACCAATTGGGAACAGATCGCTGGTAGACCATCCGGGTTACCAGCACCAATGATGACTCCATCTACATTGGCCAGCATCGCCCCGTACATTGTGTAAACCAGGGGTAATTCCACTTTTTTTAAGAAGTTAATAAATATATTACCGTTATGACCTTCTTTTGCTAACCAGACCTCAGCGAAACCGGTAGCAATTAAAAGTTCAATATTTTCTTTGTCCAGTGTTAATGTGACAGGTTCATCAGGTTTTGATGGCAATGGGATGATATCGCTGCCATCCAAAGCACGTACAAGTTGCTGTGGAGGATTCTTAAATTGACTTCCTGGTACTTTCCCTCCTTTAAGAAAATATCGATCCAGGATCTTTTTACCAATACCTGTTTCGAACGTATCGTCAAATGCTTTGAATGCTCGGCGTACATGTCCACCCGGATCACCCAGTTGCATAAGGCGAACATACACCCAATCCAGCCCTGTACCGGAAACTGTACCAGCGGTAATCCCTGGCTTTTCCATGGCAACAGCTTTTGCCAGCCGCCAGTTTGAAACATAAACCCCCATTCCACCTTGAATGAGCTTAATCTTCTTCAGAAAATCCATTTGTCCTCTATTCATAGCGTGATCCACTTCTGCTTGTTGTTGAACTTGAAGAAGGAAGTGGTCGTGTGTACATTCGTCATAAAAGCGGTAACATCTTTCAGCAAGTAGTTGCATCATGAAGTTCTTCCGCCAAATTTAAAAAGACGTAATTTAAAACCCCAATTTTTCGCATTGGTTGTGATGTGGAAAATAGGCTGATTGGTATTAAGAAGAGACTTATATAATCACACCTGATTTCCAGTATAATCCTTGTATGTCATCCTCGAACTCTCGCATCAACCACCTACAGCGTCGTCTGCAATCCATTACCACCATTACTGAATCCCTTAAAATAATTGATCAACGCTTTTTCTGGTATCGTCTCGCTGCTTTTTTAGGCGCATGGGTACTGGCTATATTGACGCGCTTTATTTTTCCAGGTATAGCATGGATATGGGTATTGGTGGGTATGTTCATCATTTTTCTGGTGGTGGTATATTTTCACCGGCGGTTAGATGTGCAACGCCAAAAGTATCAAGATGCAGAAGGATGGCTCAGTGAACAATTGGCGAGAGCCAGACTGGACTGGAAAAATATTCCTGCGATGAAAGAATTTCCAGCTGAACCGGATCATCCGTTTATGAACGATTTGAATCTGGTGGGTGAGAAATCTTTACTGCAATTGATCGATAGTTGTATATCCAAAGGTGGCCAAAGGTTATTACACGCCTGGTTTCTGCAACCAGATTTGGACCATAAAATTATCACCACACGCCAAAAACTGGTGAAAGAATTGATCGATTTACCGGGTTTTCGCTACAGATTCATGTTACTGGGTTGGCAGACAAAACGAATAAATAAAGGGTTGTGGAGTGATGAAGGTATTCAGCACTGGCTGAAGCATTCAAAATCAGAAAAGTCGATCAAAGTCATTTTGTTGATCTTACTCTGCCTGGCAGGTTTAAATTATGTTTTGGTTGCGATGGATCTATTGGCAGGGTGGCCTGCTTTTTGGCAATTTAGCCTGATCCTGTACCTGGGATTTTATTTTTTTCAATATCGTTCATATCAATCTACGTTTCAGGAAGCGTATCAAATTAATAAAGACCTGAAACCGATAGAGAATAATCTGTTATTTCTCGAGCAATATCCATCCAGTCCGGGAAACCAATTGTCAATCTTGTTGAGCCCAATCAAAAAGATTGGGCAAAGACCTTCGGAATTTCTGAGAAAAATTGTCTGGATTAGTTCAGCAGCCTCATTGCAGAATAATCAGATCCTGTCTTTGTTGATCAA
>DAOUGX010000012.1:0-3882 GCA_034428855.1 Anaerolineaceae bacterium
CCTGATGAGGTTGAACAATTGAAATTGAATCGCAGAAGACCACGCCGAAAAGGAAAACCACTTTGAAATCACCTGAGGAAATGACTCAATTAGAGCTGGCCGCCTATGTTCAATCTGTTCTTGAACCCCATGGAATTAAGGTTGTACTTTCAGGAGGAGCAGCCACATCATTTTATTGTGATAACAAATATGTATCATTTGATGTTGATCTGGTAAATGTATATTCAGCATCTCACGATAAAATCAAGAAAATATTGCTTTCACATGAATTTGTTGAAGACAGTAGATATTTTAAACACCCATCTTCAAAATTTTTTATTGAATTCCCTCCAGGTCCACTTTTTGTCGGGAGTGAACCTGTAAGAGAAATACATGAAATTCAGCTTGACACAGGAATTTTACGAATAATTTCATCTACAGATAGTGTAAAAGATAGATTAGCTGCTTTTTACCATTGGAACGATCAACAATGCCTTCAACAAGCTGTTCTAATTATGAAAACATCAAGGATAGATTTAGAAGAGGTTAAAAGGTGGTCGGAAAATGAAGGTTATTTGAAAGAATTCAATAGATTCTTAATGGAATCAAACCAATAACTATCTTTTTGTAGAAACTTTTTTAGAATTAAGAAAATATAAATAAAAATAAATGAGCCTTATGTTGATCTTAAAATCTTAATATCAGAAAAGCATATTCTAAAAAAACCTGCTCACAGTAAATTTCCATGAACGCAGGTTCTTAAATTTATCTGGTAGAGATCGATCAAGGTAATTTCACCTTTAAAAATCCGGATAAAATCCAAAAGAAGCGAGTCTAATTTTCTTGATAATGGATTAAAGAGTTTGGTTATATCACCATATGCGAGATCACCACTCGCAAACCAATAATCAATAAAATTACACCGCCTACTACTTCCATCTGTTTTCCAAACTTTTTTCCTAAATGAATTCCGGCAAACAAGCCTAATAAAGATAAAATCAAAGACGCTAATCCAATCAATAAAACCGACATGGCAATTGGAACGTTTAAAAAAGAAATACTCAGACCAACAGCAAAGGCATCAATACTGGTTGCGACTGATAATAAAACCAGCGTATTGCCGGTAGATGGATCCTGATTAAATGCCTTTCCATCTTTTTCAAAACCAGATCGGATCAATTTAATACCGACAAATGCAAGCAAAATGAAGGCAACCCAATGATCAAACCTTTCTACATATCGAACAACTGTCTCCCCGGCCAACCAGCCCAGTGCAGCCATCCCTGCTTGAAAAATACTGAAATGGAATGATAAGCGGAGCTTTCCCCGTGTATTAGCAATTTGACCGGAAGTTCCAATTCCAAGAGAAACTGCCAGTACATCCATAGCCAATCCTAATGAAATTACGATGATAAAAAGATAATCCAATTTTTCCTCACAAAAAAACCACCATGTTTAAGAAAACATGATGGTCTCGCACAAGATTAAACTTTGAATAACCGGGATGTAATCCAGTATGTCGATTATTCATTCCGAATAAGGACGGATAGCTACTCCCCATCAAGGGACGGTTTAAATTTACACCGAATTCTAAAATGAGTCAAACTGATTTTGAAAAATAAATTAATAATAAAATGAAGACAAAATAATCCACCTCTCCTGGTTGTCAAATTTTCGACATGATAAAATTAACTATGGAATAATCCTATGATTTCAAAAGAACAATTTACCCGTTTATCTCAAATTTTCCCCTTCCTGCAAAACAAAATCTCTCCGCTTTCGTATGAATTCCAATCCAAAGCATTTTTTATGCGTATACCAGCTGGAAAAGATGTGTTTGTGGAAGGCGATTCAGCCGACACCATTGCATTGTTGATCTCTGGGGTGGTACGGGTGTACAAAATCGGAGAAACCGGCAGGGAGATAACTCTTTATCGCTTCGGTCAGGGACAATCCTGTATCCTGACTGCCAATGCCATCTTAAATAATAAATCTTTTCCAGCCATCGCCACTGTGGAACAGGATGCTGAGGCGATTATCATTCCGGCTGCTGATTTTCGCGACTGGGTAAATCGTTATGATCTGTGGCGTGAATTCGTCTTTGGGCTCCTGTCGGATCGTTTGGTTACCATCATGGCCGTGGTAGATGAGGTGGTTTTTCAACGCATGGATAGCCGGGTGGCTACCTGGATATTAAAACGTGTGCTATTGAAAAATTCCTTACAGGTTACACATCAGGAAATCGCATCTGATTTGGGTAGTTCACGCGAAGTGATCAGCCGCATACTGGAAGATTTTTCAAAATCCGGGCTGATTTCGCAGGGCAGGGGTTCTATAGAAGTGCTGGACAAAAAGGGGTTGAGCAATCGGGCAGAATTGTGACATTGTCACAGACAATAATTGGAAAATTTCGTACCATTTGAGCAAGAAATAAATTTATTATCTAACTCAAAAGGAGAGTTTAAATGAAACGAAATATGTCCAATCTGGATCGATTAATTCGGGTTATTGTTGCTGCTGTATTTGCTTACCTGTACTTGAGTGGTGTCGTTACCGGCGCATTAGGTGTTGTCCTGCTCGTATTAGCAGTAGTTTTCCTGTTGACTTCTGTAGTATCTTTTTGTCCTTTGTACGCTTTATTCAGAATTAAAACGAACAAAGCATAGCAAGAATTCAGATTTTATTGACAATTTAGTAAACACCTATATAATTAGTTAGACTAACTAATTATATAGGTGTTTACGATGATACATTTACTGACTCAATTTATCGACACACTTGATTCAACTTTAAAGCAATCACAAATAGTAGAAGGAGAAGCTTCAGGGTTCTCACAGTTAACCATCAGTCAATTGCATTATCTTGACGCCATCCATCTGCTTAAAAATCCTACCATCAGTGAAGTTGCTGAAACATTAAAAATTACCAAAGCTTCTGCTACTGTCGGTGTAAGGCGACTCACCGACCTTGGTTTTTTAAATAAACGCAAATCAGATCAAGACAAACGGGTTACCCACGTAAACCTCACAAAAAAAGCTGAAAAATTAGCACTTTTAAAACAGAAAGCCTTAAACGACTACGAAAACAAAATGATCGCCGCCCTCAGCCCACAGGAATTAGAACAATTCGAAATCATTATGGGGAAATTGGTCACATATTTTAATATGCATCCAATTAAAAGGTCTTCATGAAAATTACGATTCTTGCCACTGGTTCACGCGGTGACCTGCAGCCATATATAGCATTGGGAAAATCGTTGAGGGATAAAGGTCAATTGGTTAAGATCGCTACGTTACTGGATTTTCAGGAGTTTGTCCGTGCGCACGGGTTGGACTATTTCCCAGTCAAGGCAAGACTTTCAACTTTGTTAAACAGCGACGTGGTCGCCAACGCAAAAAAAGTAGACAACCCTGTCAAGTTTTTCCAAAGCTTTAGAGAACTGTCGAATATTGCCGGTGAACTACAGTCAGATTTGTTTGATGCTTGTGAAGGATCGGATTTAATCATTTACCATCCAGGAGCAGCTGTCGGCTACTTCGCTGCGCAAAAAATGGGTATTCCTGCCGTTCTGGCATCTCCATTTCCAATGACACCTACCTCTGATTACCCAGCATTAATTTTTTACCAATTTCCCCAATTTGGTGGGTTTTACAACAAACTTACTCATAAGATTTTTGAGAAGATCATGTGGATGGCCTCAAAGAATCCCTTAAAGAAATTTTGGATACGTCAATTTGGAAAACCGCCACAGAATTTTTCCTGTCCTTTTGGTAAACAAACGACAAAAGAATTTCCAACAATCGTTTCCTGCAGCCAATATGTTTTCCCAAACCCAAAGGATTGGCCAGATCATGTTTACAATACTGGTTATTGGTTTTTAGATGAAGAACCGGATTGGATTCC
>DAOUGX010000013.1:0-11547 GCA_034428855.1 Anaerolineaceae bacterium
CCGGATGTTCACAGTGTAGTTTGTCCCATGGTTGATGGTGACGAATATCCAGATAAAAACCTTTCTGGTGTTGGGATTGCCTATAAATTAGCGCAAGCGCTTTTCCAGAAGAGTCGTGGATCGCGGGAATTTGCAGATTATTGGTTAGATCTAGCAGCCATTGGAACTGTTGCCGATGTGGTTCCTTTGTTGGGAGAAAACCGATTTATCGTTTCTAAAGGGATTAATGCAATTCGTTTTTCCAAACGGATTGGGTTAAAGAGTTTAATTTCCGTAGCAGGATTTGACCAATTGAAAATCAATACATTTGATATTGGTTTTGGAATAGCACCAAGATTAAATGCTGCCGGTCGATTAGATTCTCCAAAAAAGGCTTTGAAATTATTAATGACAAGCAATCAACAAGAAGCTGGTTTACTCAGTCAAGAACTCGATGATATCAACCGAAAAAGGCAAAAAGAGACGAACTTAATGCAGGAATTTGCCCAAACAACAATTGATGAAAAAAAGATGATCATTGTGGCTATGCATGAGGAATTTAATTCCGGATTGGTAGGATTAGTCTCAGCAAGGTTAACTGAATTTTTTTATCGTCCGTCTATTGTTGGATATGTTGGAAAAGAATTTACACGAGCCTCGTGCAGGAGTATTCCAGAGTTCCATATTACTCATGCTTTAGATAGATGTGAGCATTTGTTGGTTCGTCATGGTGGACATGCAATGGCAGCAGGGTTTACGGTTACCAATGAAAATCTTGAGCAATTAATACAGGAATTAGAATTAATTGCTGAAAATGATCTTGATCCGAAAAGTTTGCGACCGAAAATTAATATCGATTTAGAAATTCCACTTCATAAAATTCCAGCAAACATTCTGTCGGATCTGGATAAATTGGAACCACTTGGTTCTGAAAATTCTGAAGCGATATTTGTTTCAAGGGGGGTGACAGTGAAACAATCCAGAACGGTTGGAAAAGATGAGAATCATCTAAAAATGAGAGTCATGGATAAACAGGTAGAGTATGATGCAATTGCTTTTAATTTAGGTTATTGGGCTAAAGAAAAGATCGATAAAATTGATATTGTTTATTCAATAGAAAGAAATCATTACAACGGAAATATTTACAAACAGCTGAGGGTTAAAGATTTAAAACCCAATTAAATATTCGAATTTAGATATCAACGAAAATCATATAAGAAATAGTTGTATCATCTGATCAATATTCAGAATTTCTGCACATGCTATAATTAATTGTGTTAAATTGCTTTTATTTGGAGAAACAATGGTAGAAGAAGCCCCTAAACCTAAAAGCCCTATATCTGCTGTGAGTCCGATTCAAAAATCATTTACCCCACAACCGATTTCTAATCTTGAACAAACTGGTTTATCAACATTATGGTTACAAGACCTGGCTTTGAAAATGTTTTATTTTCAGGGTTATATGTCGGGATTTAAACTGGCAGAAGAAATGGCATTACCATTTACCGGTATCGTGGATCAAATACTGGAAATTTTAAAAAGAGAGAAATTGGTCGAAGTGCGTACCTCGCAAATGGGATTAGGTGAGGGTTCATATACATATGCGATTACAGGTGCAGGTATTCATCGTGCTCGTGAAGCTTTGGATCGAAGTCAATATGCTGGACCAGCTCCGGTTCCGATTGATGTTTATAATGAATCGATCCTGAAACAAGGGCGTGGAAGATTACAGGCAACCAGTCGGTTGATGCATCAGGTCATGGCTCATCTTGTGCTCAATGAACCAACTTTTAATAAACTTGGTCCTGCGGTGAATTCTGGAACTTCGATATTTCTATATGGTCCTCCAGGTAATGGTAAAACAAGTGTTGCCAGATCAATTGGAAATTTAGTACAAGGACAGACGATGTTCATTCCATTTTCAATTTACGTGGATGGACAGGTGATTAAATTATATGACTCAGTGAATCACCAATTGGTTCGTGAAGATGATACTACCAGTAGTGGAACCGGTTCCATACGTACTGGTGTACGCCGGGATCCACGATGGGTGAGAATTCGAAGACCCTTCATCATTACCGGTGGTGAATTGACCATGGCTGGTCTGGATTTGGTATTTGACACAACGAATAAATATTATGAGGCACCTTTTCAGGTAAAAGCGAATGGTGGTATTTTATTAATTGATGACTTTGGAAGGCAATTGGTTCGCCCCAGAGATTTATTGAACAGGTGGATTGTTCCCCTGGAAAATAGAATTGACTACATGAGTCTACATACTGGACGAAAAATTGAAGTTCCTTTTGATGTTCTGGTGATTTTTTCTACTAATTTACCACCCCGTGATCTGGTGGATGAGGCCTTTCTAAGAAGGTTGAGACATAAAATTGAAATCGGGGACCCATCATATGAGGATTATCGGGAACTATTCAGAAGAGTTTCTTCCCAAAAAGGAGTAACTTATACTGATGAAGGATTGGCGTATCTGTTACAAGAACACTACATCAAACGCAACAGACCATTACGAGCCTCACATCCACGTGACATTTGTGATCAAATTATTGATATCTCACGCTATTTAAACATTGAGCCTGTCCTGAATAAAGAACTCATCGACCGGGCTGCTGCCTCTTATTTTGTAGATTTGTAGCATAAAGGTTTTTAATGGAAAGTAGACCACCACTCATCATAGCTCATCGTGGAGCTTCTGCCTATGCACCAGAAAATACGATGGCTGCATTTAATAAAGCAGTTGACTTATCCGCAGATGGGATTGAGTTTGATGTTAAATGTTCAAAAGATGGAGAAATGGTTATCATCCATGATCAGACACTCGAACGAACTACCAATGGGAGTGGAAGGGTAATTGACACAAATTTTAGGGATCTTAAAAAGTTAGATGCTGGTGGCTATTTTTCACCAGATTTTCAGGGGGAGAAAATCCCATTATTGAGTGATGTTTTGGAAGAATTCTCTTCAAAATTATTGATGAACATAGAATTAACGAATTATGCTTCCATAGGCGATGGTTTAGCCAAAAAAGCAGCAAATTTGGTAAAAAGAATGGGTGTTGAGGAAAGTGTGTTTTTCTCTTCCTTTCATCCTTTTAATCTTTTGGTTACAAAAAGAATTCTTCCAAAAGTCCCGTCCGCGATCTTAGCTTTACCTGGTAAAGCTGGAACGTTTGCCAGATCTAATATTATGCGCTGGATCAGTAACGAATTAGTTCACCCATATTTTGAGGATGTTGATGAATATTTTGTGAAGAAGCAACATCAAGTGCATCGAAAAGTGAATGTTTGGACTGTTAACTCGAAAAATGATGTCGAAAGAATGGTAGATAAGGGAGTGGATGGTATCATAACTGATGATCCAGTCCTGGCTAAAAAAATTATCGGTAGATTATGATTAATCTAGAAATCGTTCAAAAGGCGACATCAAGAATTTTTGAAAAAATTGAACTTACGGCATTATCTTATGATTCAAAATTAAATGCCTATATTAAGTGGGAAAACAAACAAAAAACTGGCTCATTTAAAATTCGAGGAGCACTTAATAAAATTCTTGCACTGGCTCCATGGGAACAGGAAAGAGGGTTGGTAGCCGTATCTGCTGGAAATCATGGCTTAGGGGTGGCATTTGCTGCTCGACTGGTAGGTGCTAAAGCAACTGTGTTTCTCCCGGAAGATACTGCAATAAATAAAGAAGAATCAATAATACGGTACGGAGCAACTGTTATTAAAATTAAAGGAGATTACAGTCAGGCCGAAGAAGAGGCTCAAAATTTTGCTGTAAAACGTGGAGCAACCTGGGTTTCCCCTTATAATGATATTCAAGTGATCGCAGGTCAGGCAACATTAGGAATGGAATTAATTAATCAAATTAATCCATACGATTCTGATATTTGCTTGGTACCGGTGAGTGGCGGGGCATTGGTTTCTGGGATTGGATTAGCCTTCCAATTAAACTCCATAAAAACAAAATTAATCGGAGTTCAAAGTAAAAATTCAGCTTTCTTTTATTCTTTGTATCATTATGGAACAATGAAAAACGTTCGAGAAAGTAAAAGTATTGCGGATGGTTTGTCAGGTGGAGTTGAGAGAAACTCCATCACCATTCCACTGGTAAGAAGTATATTGGATGATTTTATTCTGGTTGATGAAGATGAGATTGAACAAGCGATCGCTTATGTCTGGTATCATTACAACGAAATAATTGAAGGTTCTGCTGCAGTACCAGTTGCTGCTATTTTAAATAAAAAAGTCATTGCCAATAAGCCAGTTTTGGTTTTAACAGGCTGTAACATCCAATCGGATTATCACCAAAGAATTTGTGAACGCTGGAAAGGTGATGTTTAAGTAATGCTGAGAAAAATACCAAGAATTTTTGTTTTGCTCACATTATTTTCTTTATTTTTTCCTGTAGGAATAGGTAATTCGGCTATTAACAATCAGATCGATGAAAATGAGTTAAAAATTCAAGAACTCATTCAGAATATGACTCCGGAAGAAAAGGTAGGCCAATTATTTCTTGTTGCTTTCCAGGGAAGAGAAATAACGGAGACGAGTGAAATTTATGATCTGATTGCGAAACATCATATTGGTGGGGTAGTTCTCAATATTGCGAATGATAATTTTACATCGTTAAATACTGTGGAAAACACGTATCAATTGATCAAACAGATCCAACAAATTGAATGGGAAAATTCACAGACAGTAAATACTGAACAGAATTATAGTGAACCATCAAATTACATTCCTATGTTTGTGGCAATTTCTCAGGAAGGCGATTCGTATCCTTATAATTCCATTATCAATGGAGTAACCAATTTGCCAAGTCAACTGGCAATTGGTGCAACCTGGGATTTGAATTTATCCGAGCAAGTTGGAAATGTACTTGGAAAAGAATTATCGACATTAGGAATTAATCTGCTTTTAGGACCTTCTCTCGATGTATTGGATTTACCATATGTAGAGGGTGGGGATGATTTAGGTGCAAGAACATTTGGAGGTGATCCATTTTGGGTGGGTGAATTAGGAAAAGCATATATTCGTGGTGTACATTCTGGTAGTAATAATCAAATAGCTGTGATCTCCAAGCATTTTCCTGGTCGTGGTTCTTCGGATAGATTACCTGAAAAAGAAGTTGCTACAGTCAGAAAATCATTGGAGCAACTGAAACAAATAGAACTAGCACCATTTTTCTCAGTCACTGGCAATGCTCAGGATGAAGCATCTACCACAGATGGTTTGTTAATGTCGCATATCCGTTATCAAGGGTTTCAGGGAAATATTCGTTCGACTACCAGACCAGTTAGCTTTGACCAGTCAGCACAGGAACAACTCATGAAATTACCTGCTTTTGAAACCTGGCGGAATTCAGGTGGAATTATAGTAAGTGATAATTTGGGTTCCAGTGCTGTTCGTAAATTCTTTAATCCAACGGGGGAAGGATTTGATCCCAGACAGATAACCCGCAATGCTTTGATTTCGGGAAATGATCTTTTAATGCTCGATTTGTATGTCGACACCAGTGATTTGGACCCTTATTCAACAACACTAAGAGTATTGGAATTTTTTACACAAATTTATTCGGAAGATCCTGCCTTTGCCCAAAGAGTTGATTCTTCATTGTATCGAATATTAAAATTGAAACAAAAATTGTATGGTGAATTTAATATAGATTCAGTTATTCCCGATCCAGAAAATCTCAATCAAATTGGAAACAATCAACAAATAACTCGAGAAATTGCTAATAATTCGGTTGTGTTGATGAGCCCGGATCTGGTTGAATTGAGTGCGGTATTACCTAATCCTCCTCAAAGAGATGAAAGAATTATATTTTTCACAGATACCATCAGTGCAAAGCAGTGCTCTGAATGTCCGAGTCAACCCATTTTTGGGGTGACTACGTTTCAGGATGCGGTGTTACGATTATATGGACCTGGTGCCGGTGATCAGGTTTCCCAATCCAGGATGTATTCACATTCTTTTTCTGAATTAAATGCATACCTTTCCGATCCGAATTCAAACTCCGTCCTTGATTCAGAACTAAGGAATGCAAACTGGATTGTATTTTCATTTATTAAGCCAAATTTTGAAAATAGGGATTCTCTGGCATTAGAGCAATTTCTTGCTGATAGACCTGATTTATTAAATAGCAAAAAAGTGGTTGCATTTGGATTCAATGCACCTTATTATCTGGATGCAACGGATATCAGTAAATTAACAGCATATTATGTGTTTTTCAGTAAAGTTCCCGAATTTGTGGACACCGCTGCCAGGTTGTTGTTTCAAGAAATTTCTGCAGATGGTGTATTACCTGTTAGTGTCCCTGGTATCGGTTATGATCTAATATCCAGAACTGCACCTAATCCCAATCAAATTATCCCATTATTTTTTAAAAATCCAGTATTTGGAGCAACCATTGAAAGTGAAGTTACACCAGATTTTACGATTATTCCTGAAGTTAAATTAGGCGAAACAATCAGTCTCGAAACAGGTGTCATTGTTGACTATAATATGAATCCGGTACCTGACGGCACTATTGTCAGGTTCCTATTCAGTTATGTAGAAAAAGGAAGCAATGTACAACAAGTCGAAGCCATCACTCAAAAAGGGATTGCGATGGTTTCTTATCGAGTGCAAAACACGGGTCTGGTTGAAATTCGTGCAGTGAGTGATCCAGCATATAACTCGGATGTATTACAAATCGAAGTACCAGTGCCTGAAGGGGCAGAAGCGACTATTGTTGTTTTGTCCACCCCTGAAATGACTGAAACTCCATCTCCAACTGTTACCTCAACTATTTCTCCAACTGAGCCAACAGTTTTTATTACTGAGAATACTCCGAGTTTACCGAGGTTAATTGATTGGATTGCAATGATATTGATTGTATCCTCGGTATCTGCTGGGTTATACTATTTCTCAAAGTCAAGGATTCCAATTCGCTGGAGTACTCGATGGGCAATTCTTGCCTTCATTGGTGGGATTTTTGCATATGTTTTGATTAGTTTTCAAACCATCATGCGGATTGAATGGACACTCTCACTTAAGCCTATTGATCTCATGACTGTATCATTGTTAGGGACAATTTTCGGATGGTTTATCGGCTGGATTTGGTACGTGAAGGGAAGAGTAGAATTTAATAATAAATGATCAATTCCCAACTGTTATTAAAAAACTAAGGATAAAAATAAAAATCGCAGAAAAAACCAATGTTTGTTCAGGATTCATTTTTATGATTTCTCGAAAAGTTATTTTTTTGTTAATGGGTCGAAGAGGAATAGATCGTTCTCCCAATAGGGCCTGACGGAAATTCTTTACCGAGGACGGTCTTTCATCAGGATGTAAATTCATAGCCCAAAGGATACATTTTTCTGTTCTTGAACTAATATCTGGATTGATTGATCGCGGAGTTTTCAGGGATTCGGGATTTAAAAATCTTTGCCGTGCATCGGTTGGTGCTGTATTCGTTAATAAATGATACATGGTTGAACCCATTGAGAAAACATCACTGCGAACATCCGTATGTCCCTCATCTCCACCGTATTGCTCTAATGGAGTATATAAAGCTGTCCCCTGACCCTGGACAATCGTTATGGTTACTTCTCCCGGCGCAGCTATCTTCACCAAACCAAAATCAACTAATTTTAAAAGACCACTCGGTGTAAGTTTCAGATTGCTAGGTTTAATATCCCGATGAAGAATTGGAGTTTCCTGTTCATGAAGATATATTAACGCATCTGAAAGTTGTGATATCCAACTTAAGACATCTATCTCAGAAAGAAATTGATTTTTTTGTTTTGCTTTTAGCATGATGGTGCGTAAATCTTCACCTGGAACGTAATCCATCACCAGGTAATCTCTCGCTCCGGTGGAAAAGAAATCAGAAACTTTAGGTAAATTGGGATGATCCAACCTTGCCAAAACAGTTGCTTCCCTTAGAAATTGATCTCGAGCTTCTTTGATCAATTCTTCTGGAAGATTTGAATTGTGTTCGACTTCTTTTAGGGCGCATTGTCGGCCGGACAGCCGTAGATCATCTGCAAGATAAATCGATCCTGATCCACCCTGCCCAATAATTTTTTGAATACGATAACGACCACGCAATACATCCCCCGTTTTTAACGGGAGTGGCATTTTCTTCTCTCCTGATAATATTTTTCAATTTTTTTACTTTTCGGCGTTTCTTTGATATATTATACCTTATATAAAAAGTCATTCAAACAGATAAAGTTACGTTTCATATTTTTTTTGGACACTTTACCAAAATGAAAAGCCCATGCAATGAGGAATAAATGGATCAACATTATTCAGAATCTCCGATATTAATCGCTCAAAATGGACCATTGTCAGGACAACGATTCGGGATAAAAAAAGAAATATATGTGGGAAGGGATCCAGATTGTGATATTGTTGTCCCTGATCGTCAGGTTTCCAGAGTTCACGCAAAATTTTCGATCGATGGAAAAAGAGTTTTAGTGGAGGATTTGAGAAGCAAGAATGGAACATTCTTAAATGGCAATGTTCTGGAGAGTCCAATGGTGTTGGAAGATGGAGATACAATTCAAATTGCTCTCGTGCAAAGTTTCTATTTTCTGAGTTCTGATGCAACCATGCCATTGGATCAGGAAATTTATGCAGAACCATCTGTAATTCAAAAACAAAAGAAGTTATTACTTGATTTTCGATCACGCAGGGTATGGGTTGGGGAGCAGGAAATTTTACCTCCGTTAAGTGTTCCACAATTTCGTTTATTACATAGTCTTCAAGAACAACAAGGAAAGGTTGTTTCCCGAAGTGATTTAATTGCATTTATTTGGGGCGATGAAAAAGCTATCGGCGTTTCAGAACAAGCCCTCGACGCACTTATTCGTCGACTTAGAGATCGTTTGGCGACTTATGACCCTTCCCATGAATACCTGGTGACAGTTCGAGGTCATGGTGTCAGATTGGACAACAATCCAGGCTGAACAATAAAATTACACACATGAATTAATTCAAAAATAGAAAAATTCGAGTAGATGCTATTTATTCGGCATCTTTAATTTTTTTGAGATCACTGATAATTTTTGCTGAAGCTAAATGAAATTCGGAAGGATTCTCACTATCTTCATGGCCTGAAATCACAATTATCGCATTACAAACATTAGGTCCAACATTTCGCCATCGATGCATCATTTGTGAAGCAAATATAAGGCTATCTCCTGCTTCAAGGTTAAAAATTTCTCCAGCAACATCATATTCTAATTTTCCTCTTAAGCAGTACACAAATTCATGTCCAGAATGAAGCATTCCATGCGGGCCACTGGATCCACCAGTTTCCAATGTCAATAAAAATGCTTCAATTCTTCCAATGAAGGATTCTCCTCCCAATCCTTCCCAAAGCCCCCTTAGAAAAGGTACTCGATTTCGCTCCGTGGATTTACAAAAAACCACATTATGTTTTTCCGGATTATTTTTGAAGAAAGCAGTAATTGGAATTTCCAAAGCTAAAGCTAATTTGTTCAAAGTGCTGACTGAAGGGGAAGTCAGGTTTCTTTCGATCATACTTAATGCGTTTGCAGAAAGCTCACTCCTTCTGGCCAATTCTCGCATAGATATGTGTCTGGATTCGCGTAATTCTTTTAAGCGAGTTCCTACGTCCAACGATAAAGCATCATTTTCACCTGACATAATCTCACCTCACCTTTCCCATATCTATTATAACTGTCACTTTTTTTATTATAGAAAGAAAAAAACTTTTTACTTAATTACGTAAAATCTTTACCTATTTCTATTTGATATGAAGAAGGCTGATGAATGATGATTGATCAAAAATTAGGTTGTATAATCAGAAGATAAAGTAACTTTTACCTTGAGAGGGTTTTACAGTGTTTGATCTCTACATTTATCCTTTTGGCATACACAACAAAGAAGAATATTCTGATCTTTCTGGATATTTTGCAGGAAATGTACATCGGAGAGCTAATAGAACACGTGTGGAAGATTTGATCGTCATCAGATTTGCAGCAAATCGTTCATTATCGGAGGATGAGAAAAATTCAATTAATGATTTTGTCTCAAAAACTGGGGAACATTACTTTAGAACGAAGGGGCCAATAACCACCGCAGCAAAAAATGCTTGTGATTTCTTCAACAATTTACTCAATCAAATAAATGTTAAAAATAATGAAAAAACACCCATCTTAGGTTCCTTCCATTTAGTTGTCTTAAATAAAGATGACCTATATTTGGTTCAGGCTGGTGGAGCAAAATCTTTTTACTTATCCAGAACGAAATTTGAAAGATTTGAAGACAAATCTTACGGAATGGATGGAATTGGAATAAGCAAAAGCCTGAACTTACGATTTTTTCATGCAAAAGTTGCAGAGAGTGACCGGTTAATTATTACAAGCAAACCTCCACAAACCTGGACGAAAGAAGCCTTGAATGTAAATAATAAATTATCGATCAGTCACTTAAGAAGAAGAATTTTGGAATTAAGTTCTATCAATTTCGAAGCAGTTATTGTTCAGTTCAGAATTGGGAATGGGAGTGTTCATCAATTAAAACTTGATTCTAATGAATTCTCGCAAATCGAGCAGGATGACGAATTTCCTTCTGATCAAACTGAACCTTCTGAAGAGTTTTCATCACCCATAATTGCGGAGGATATTGAGCCTAACCTCAAGGTCGATCCCCATCAAATTGAAAAACAGAATCCGCCTGTCCATGTCCAGATTGCTCCAAATTTATTTGATTTTTTTCCAGAAACTGATCTGGATGGTAAGAAAACAGAAAATTTAGATCAGTTGTCAAATAAGCAGAAACCGACAGCTGTTCAGAACGAAGATCAATTTAAAGAAGAACCACATCAAGAGAATGAATCAAACCTGACTAATGAGGGAATTTTCTTAAGTGGAGATGTGTGGGAAGCAGAAAACAAACAATCATTAAATGACAAAAACACAAAGAAATTAAAGGATAAACAGAGAGATTCAAAAGGATTTGCCATATTTCTTCTAAAAACCAGAAATCATTTTCAACAAATCAATAATAAATATGGAGTCTTTAGAAATTCATTAAATCGGAAATTAGCAAATTTGTTGAAGTCACCTTCCAGGACAGGGGATCTAGCTGATTCGAACGCTTTGTCATCAACATCCATGTTAATGATCGCAATACTGGTGGCTTTGTTTGTATCAGCGATTGGAATAACTGTTTATCTTCAAAGCGGGATTGGATCACAACAAGCTCAATTGATTGCTGATGCCAATATGTTGATAAGTGATGCACTCGAAGAGCCAGACGCGGGTAATCAGTTATTAATGTATCAGGAAGCGCTCAGATTGGTAGAAGAATCCGAGAATTTTGGTAAATCGGAATCCGCCACTGAATTGAAAACCTTTTTACAATCACAATTAGATATTATTCAAGGTGTAACCAGGATTGATATTCAACCTACAATTTTTGGTGGGCTTGATAAACGCATACAAATCAGCCGGATGGGAATTCATTCTAACGGTGATGTTTATGCGCTGGATTCGGGAACAGGTCGAGTAATTCGAATGATCGCAACCAGGCC
>DAOUGX010000014.1:0-5008 GCA_034428855.1 Anaerolineaceae bacterium
AGCGGGTTCACCCGCCAGGCTTCCAGTGCCTGCTGCAGAATCGTTTGCTGATCATACGGCATGCGATCACGCGCTTCATACGCCGGGTATGGAAAGTTGATTTCCGGAATGACACTCATCTGCTGTCGATTGATCCGGTTGAAAAATTGTTTCATGCGCACAATCCAATTCATATTTGCTCCTCTGGTTTTTCGAACAATCTTTAGTTGCGTCGTCTGGAATGTTTCCCATCCATTTCCAGCAAAGGGTCAATGGCGGAAATAATGGTGGTTGCCTGCCCAGCCGGAACACTTTGGGTTTCCAGTACTGCGCATAATGCTGCGGATATCAGCCAATCATCGTGCACTTCCCGCCCCTGCTCGTCGCGGGTTCCGGCTGGTACATGCCAGCGCAATAGACGTTCCGGCCCCAGCGAGATGCTGGATTTACACGCCCGGGCCTGTGCCAGAAATTGACGTTGTTCCTCGCTTGGGTCACGATGATCCTGGATGCGACCACTATCGATCAGACCCAGAAATTCCCAGCCCAGGCGGCTCTTGCTGGCAGCCGTGAACTGAAACGGGATCAGGCGACCGGGAATGGCCCGTTGTAAAAAGGAAGCAATTCCGGCACCCACCCCTGTGGCATCCACCACCAGATGGCGTGGATTCCAGCATTTCACCAGCGCCAGCAGTTGCTCAAACAAGCTGCTTTGGGATATTCCCTGCCAGGCCAGACGATACACCATCCGGTAATGGTTTTATTGCAACCCCCAGGCAGCCGGTTGGCGATCGATCGAGACGATTGTCAGCGCGCTGAAATCCCGTTGCGGGTTACTCAGCATACCGGAACCACTCAACCCCTGATCCTCCCCGGCCACATCCAGGCAAAAAGCGTAGATTCCTCCAGGTTGGGGTGCTGTCAGGAGGGGGTGTTCCCCACGCAATAATGCCAGCCGCCCATCGTGAAACAGTCGTCCACCGTTTTCCAGCAACTCGGAGTAAAACTGAGTACGTACCATGGGGTGATCCCGCCCCAACATGGCCACCTGCCTCTGGACAAATAAACCATAGGCAGGCACCTCACGCGCGACCTGATCCGCATTCAGCACAAATGCCCGGCGAATACCATCCTGGGTTTCAATTTGCTGTGCCTGTCTCAATTCTCTGGCCAGTAAGGTATCCTCCGTCCAGGCGGTCCCCCAGAAGACACGGGTGGCATTCGTACTGGCTGCCATAGGGGCAATCTCTTTGTCGTATTTTTCGATTGAGATGTCCTGGGCTTCATCCACCTGTAACAGGAGCGAAGCCGTCGCCCCGACAATATTGGCTTCCGGTGAACCGGAGAGGAAGGTGATGCTGGCTTTACCCACCGTGAATCGGTAACCGGAGTCTTTCTGCCAGATATCATGCAGCAACGGATGCTGGTTAAGCACACGCTGTAAACGTCGCATGGCATTCTGGCTTTGTGGCTTCCAGGTAGGTGAAATTTTGACCAGTTCCCCGCCGGTGCGCATGTAACGCATCAGGATTAAGGCCTCTAACTGGGCCTGCAGTTCGTTCTTGCCACTCTGGCGGGGAAACATGACCACAAAGGAATGCCCTGGCTTAAACAGGACAGCATCCAGGATGGCGATTGCAACCGTCTGCTGGTAGCGGCGCAGACGAATCCCTCCTAACCCTGAATAAATCCAGGGATCGATGGTGGAATTTCTAATAATTTGCTTCTCAGATGCGCTCAGCATCGTTTCCTTCCTTTAAAAACAGCATCGATTGATCCAGGTCATCAATAATCTGCGCAACAGCCTGCCTGAATCGGCTGGCGCCATCATCTTCTGTGCTGGATTTTCTGCGGATTTCGATCAAACGCCCCAGTCGGGCTGCTGCCCTGCCTATGATTTCCAGTGCTTTTCCATACCGGACGATATCTATTTCATCCTGCTCCATCAGATCAAAATAGTTCCAGATCGTTTTGCGCACCAGGACGATCATTTCATCCAGCACCTGCTCATTTCCGTTTTCAGCTTCCTCATCGGGGTCAGATTCAGGTTTCGTGTTGCTGAAAGAATCTTTTGATGGTTGTTGTGGGGGTGCATGCTTAATCGCCATACAATTCCTTTCTGATATTAGAAATATTGTTCTAATTTTGGTCATAGTATGACGGATTAATTCAGTTTTGACAACCTGCCTAAATGTGCATGTTTTTAAGCCAAAAATGCCAAAATCGGCAGGTTTTTGGCATATTGGACTGCAATTGTCCGATTTTTTAAGGTTTTTTCAAGAAAATTCAGCCCAAAAACATGCGACAATTTTCCACTCTCCCCCAAAATCCGATATAATTAATTTCCTTGTCAGACAATTAACAATTAAATAAATTCCTCTTAACCCATGCATTTTAACCGGGGTGTTTGTCAGATTTGGGTTGGGTACAACCCAAATCTGACAAACACCCTTCTATCTGGAATTGGAATTAAGTGGAACAGAATAAAATTTGGAGGAAATTTTAATTATGGAGGGAACTATGACTGCCCTTACAGTACTGACTGAAACAGGTGCTGACCGAGCAGCCTTGCCACTTTTATGGTGGTTGGGTCCAATCACCGCCATTGTGGCACTACTATTTGCGATTTTCTTTTATCGCGAGATGATGCGTAAACCAGAAGGCACAGACAAGATGAAATTCATCGCCCAGGCTGTGCGCGAAGGTGCCATGGCCTACCTGACACGACAATATCGGGTTGTGGCTGTGGTATTTGGAATTTTGTTTGTCATTTTCCTGGTGCTTTCCTATTTCAAACTACAAAATCCGATCGTTCCTTTTGCTTTCATCACCGGTGGTCTTTTTTCTGCGCTTTGTGGTTTCTTCGGAATGAAAACCGCCACCAACGCATCCGCCCGGGCTGCCCACGCAGCCAGCCAGAGTCTCAACTCCGGCTTACAGGTCGCCTTACGGGCTGGTGCTGTGATGGGTCTGGTTGTGGTTGGGTTTGCCTTGTTGGATATCACGCTCTGGTTCCTCCTGCTCTACTTCGGATTTCCGATTTTATTCCCTGAAAATTTCATCAGCCTGACGGCCAACCCCCTGCCACAGATCACCGCGATCATGCTCAGCTTCGGGATGGGTGCTTCCACACAGGCTCTTTTCGCCCGTGTCGGGGGTGGTATCTATACCAAAGCTGCCGATGTGGGTGCTGATCTGGTGGGCAAAGTCGAAGCCAATATCCCGGAGGATGATCCGCGCAACCCCGCCACCATCGCGGACAATGTGGGTGATAACGTCGGTGACGTGGCTGGCATGGGGGCTGACCTGTATGAATCCTACGCGGGTTCCATCCTGGCGACCTCTGCGCTGGGTGTGGCGGCTGTCACACTGGCAGGGTCCAGCCTGGTACCTGGTAAAACCCCGCTGGAAACCGGTCTGATGTACATTACCGCCCCGATCATCCTGGCTGCATTGGGCATCATCCTCTCCATCATCGCGATTTATCTGGTGCGCACCCGGGACGATGCGGACCAAAGCCAGTTAATTGCTTCTTTAAGCCGTGGGCTAAATCTCAGCTCCATCGGTATTGCAGTCTTATCGCTACCCTTGCTCTATTTTTTGGGATTGCCTAATTGGATCGCCATCTGGGTCTGTGTTCTGGCCGGTCTGGCGGTTGGTCTGGTGATCGGAAAGGCGACCGAGTATTACACCTCGCACGCCTTCAAACCCACCCGCGACATCGCAGAACAGGCTGATACCAGCTCTGCTACTGCATTAATCGAAGGTATGGCGGTTGGTATGGAATCCGGCGGAATCCCGGTTGCTGCAGTGGTGATTGGTATTATGGTCAGTTACTACGTGGCTGGTGGTGTCAATAATCTCCTCATGGGACTGTTTGGGGTGGGAATTGCTGCCGTGGGTATGCTCTCCACCCTGGGATTCACTCTGGCAACCGATGCGTACGGACCCATCGCCGATAACGCTGGCGGAAATGCGGAAATGTCCAAACTTGATCGCAGTGTACGCCAACGCACCGATGAACTGGATGCCGTTGGGAACACCACCGCCGCCATCGGAAAAGGTTTCGCCATCGGTTCCGCCGCTCTCACCTCCATGGCGCTGCTGGCTGCCTATCTGGAGGAGATCCGTCTGGTGCTGGCAGAATTGCGTCATGTGGAAGCACTCATGGTACGGGGTGAGTTGATCCCGGTTATGCAAATGACCATGGACAACTTTATGGATTTCTACAACGTATCCCTGTTGAACCCGGCTGTTTTGGCTGGGCTGTTCACCGGCGCAGCTACCTCCTTTTTCTTCTCTGCCATGACCATGCGGGCTGTGGGTCGGGCTGCCACCGGTATGGTGGAGGAAGTTCGCCGTCAGTTCCGTGAGATTGAAGGTATTCTGGATGGTTCCGGGCGGCCGGATTATGCCCGCTGTGTCGCTATCAGTACCGCTGCTGCCCAACGCGAAATGATCGCCCCAGCTATGGTGGCCATCATCGTGCCTGTGGTGGTGGGGATTGTCTTTGGGATTGCCGGTGTGCTTGGTTTGCTGGCAGGTGGTCTCATCACCGGGCTTTCCCTGGCAATCACCATGTCCAACGCGGGTGGTGCTTGGGACAATGCCAAGAAATACATTGAAGTTGGTAAGTTTGGCGGCAAAGGGTCGCCTGCTCATAAAGCCGCGGTGATTGGGGATACCGTCGGTGATCCCTTCAAAGATACTGCTGGACCTTCGCTGAACATCCTGATCAAGCTCATGACCATGGTCTCGGTTGTTTTCGCCGGCCTGGTGGTCGCCTTCAGCAATGGTCAGGGTCTGATTTTCATGCTATTGCATTAAATTATTTTTTGACAAAAAAAAAGCGGTCCCTTGTATACTTTCGGACCGCTTTTTTAATTCAATTTCCAGCTTGAACTGCTCGTCTCGTCACCCAGGAGCGGTAGAGGAACAAAAAGCGCAACATGATGGGCGCATAAATCAGGCGGGTCCACAGATACTTCCAATCAGGTTGGTACTCAAATTCAATCTGATCACGAACTTC